>NZ_JBIAXM010000008.1:0-108363 GCF_042896695.1 Streptomyces sp. NPDC001270
AAACGCCCGGTTACATTCCGAACCCGGAAGCTAAGCCTTACAGCGCCGATGGTACTGCAGGGGGGACCCTGTGGGAGAGTAGGACGCCGCCGAACAATCTTTGGAGGACCCCTGGTCACCAGCGTTCAGCTGGGACCAGGGGTCCTTTTGTTTTTCCCAAGTGCGCCGGGTACCTCCGACTGCGCGACAATGACTTGCGGTACCGAAGACAGGAGTCACCGATGTCCACCAACTCTCCCGACGATCGACCGGAGCGCGACCAGCGGCGACGGGACAGTGGTGACCGTGGCGAGCGTGGCGGCTTCCGCAGCGGCCAGCGGCACGGTAACGACCGCGGTGACCGTGGCAGTTATGCGCGTCGGGACGACGACCGCGCCGGTGAGCGGGACCGCGGCTTCCGGCGGGAGGGGAGCCGGCCGCCGTATCGCCGTGATGACCGGGACCAGCGGAGCGAACGGCGTGACGACGACCGCCGGGGCTACCGCCGGGACGACGACCGTGGGGATCGCGGCGGATATCCGCGCCGCGACGACCGCGGTGGCTATCGCAGCCGGGACGACGGCGGCCGGGGCTTCCGCCGTGACGATCGTGGTGAGAGCGGCGGATTCCGCCGCGACGACCGTGGCGAGGGTGGCGGATTCCGGCGTGACGACCGCCGGGATGACCGTGGTGACCGCGGTGGTTTCCGGCGTGACGACAGCCGGGGCGGCTATCGGGGCGATCAGCGCGGTGAGCGCGGTGACCGAGGCGGGTTCCGCGGGCGGGACGAGCGTCCCGGTGACCGGCGGGGCGGCGAGCGTTCGGACTCCCGGCGTGATGATCGCCGTGACGACCGTGGTGACCGCGGTGGTTTCCGGCGTGATGATCGCCGTGACGACCGTGGTGACCGCGGTGGTTTCCGGCGTGATGACCGGCGTGATGACCGTGGTGACCGCGGTGGGTTCCGCCGTGATGATCGCCGTGACGGCGGCCGTGGTGAGGGTGGTGGTTTCCGGCGTGACGACCGCGGGGACCGCGGTGGCTTCCGCCGGGATGACCGGCGCGACGACCGTGGTGAAGGCGGCGGTTTCCGCCGTGACGACCGCGGCGACCGTGGGGGCTTCCGCCGTGACGACCGCCGGGATGACCGTGGTGAAGGCGGCGGTTTCCGCCGTGACGACCGCGGCGACCGTGGGGGCTTCCGCCGTGACGACCGCCGGGATGACCGTGGTGACCGCGGTGGTTTCCGGCGTGATGACCGGCGTGATGACCGTGGTGATCGTGGTGGGTTCCGCCGTGATGATCGCCGTGACGGCGGCCGTGGTGAGGGTGGTGGTTTCCGGCGTGACGACCGGCGTGACGACCGCGGGGACCGCGGTGGCTTCCGCCGGGATGACCGGCGCGACGACCGACGCGACGACCGTGGGCGTGGTCCGCGGCGGGATGATCGTGGTGGGCGTCCCGGCGGCGGTTTCCGTGGGCGGCCGGACGACCGGCGTGGCGGCGGTGGGCGCTTCCGCGAGGAGCGGGAGCGTGAGCGGGACCGGGAGCCGATCAAGCGGCTGCCGATCCCGGAGGACGTCACGGGCGACGAGATCGACAAGGACGTACGGCAGGAACTGCAGAGCCTGCCCAAGACGCTCGCGGAGGACGTCGCCAAGAACCTGGTGATGGTGGCCCGGCTCCTCGACGAGGACCCGGAGGGCGCGTACGGCTACTCCAGGGTGGCCCTGCGCCTGGCCTCGCGTGTCGCCGCCGTTCGGGAGGCGGCGGGATTCGCGGCGTACGCCACTCAGAACTACGGGGAGGCGCTCGCCGAGTTCCGGGCCGCGCGGCGGATGACGGGGAACACCGATCTGTGGCCCGTGATGGCCGACTGCGAGCGCGGGCTGGGCCGACCGGAGAAGGCGCTCGACATGGCCGGTGCGCCCGAGGTGCACAAGCTCGACAAGGCCGGGCAGGTCGAGATGCGGCTGGTCGCGGCCGGGGCCCGGCGCGACATGGGTCAGTTGGACGCGGCGATCGTGACGCTGCAGAGCCCGGAACTGGCGTCCAACTCCGTGCAGCCGTGGACCGCGCGGCTGCGCTACGCCTACGCCGACGCGCTGCTCGCCGTCGGACGTGACAGCGAGGCCCGCGAGTGGTTCGCCAAGGCCGTCGAGGCCGACCGGGACGGCAGCACGGACGCCTCCGACCGGCTGGCCGAACTGGACGGCGTGGAGTTCGTCGACGCACTGGGCGACGACGAGGACGAGCAGCAGGACGAAGACGAGCAGCAGGACGCGGAAGAGCAGCGGCGGGACGCGGACGAGCAGCGGGACGAGGATGCCGGCCAGGCGTCCGAGCGGGGGGCCGAGCAGGGCTGACGTCGCGTGTCGAAGGGGCGGGTCCGGTCCAGGGCCTGCCCCTTCGGGCTCCCGTCAGGTGGCCAGCACCCGCAGCACCAGCCCCGACGCCGGTTTCGGGCCGAACGACGTCGACTTGCGGGGCATCGTCACGCCCTGGCGGGCCAGATCGCGGACCACGTCCTCGTGGACCGGGTGCATCAGGACCGCCGTACCGCCGTCGCGCTCCGCCTTGGCGACGGTGGCCGCCGTGTCATGGATGTAGGCGATGTGCGCGGGGGAGTCCTCGGGGATGTGCCAGACGTGGTCGAGGAGCGTGGAGTGCAGCACCGTCGCGTCCAGGGTGCGCCAGGCGGCGGGGCGGTCGGCGGGGACCGTGCGGGCCAGCAGGCCGGGGTCCGGGCGGTCGACGAGGTGGAAGGCGCCGTCGCCGGCCAGCAGGAAAGCGTTGCCGGTGTCCGCCGCCTCGGCCAGCGCCGCGAGGGCGTCCGGGAGCGGCGTCGACAGGTGCCGTACCCGGAAGAGGCCGTCCAGGGCCGTCAGTGCGTCCGCGACCGGCAGGCCGTGCAGCAGCCGGTGGATGGCGCGGACGCGCAGCGGATAGCGGGCCGTGTCCACCAGGAGGACCAGACCGTGGTCCCAGGGGCTGGGGGAAGGGTGCTCCGCGCGTAGACACAGATAGGTCGCCCAGCGGTGGTGGCCGTCGGCGATCAGCGCCTGGTGGTGGGCGAGATCGGTTTGGACGCGCGCCACGTCGTCCGGGTCGGTGACCGACCAGAGCAGGTGGCGGAAGCCGTCCTCGGTGGTCGCGGCGAGCAGTGGGGCGTCCTCGGCCGTGCGTTCGATGACGTCGGCCGCCGCGCCGTTGCCGTGGTAGGTCAGCAGCAGCGGTTCGAGGTTGGCGGAGGTGGCGCGCATCAGGGCGGCGCGGTCCGCGACGATGGGCGGCATGACCTCCTCGTGCGGCAGCACGATCCCTTCGGAGGGGTCCGAGACCCGCAGGGCGCCGATGATGCCGCGCTGGAGCATGCCGTCGCCGTCGCGCTGTTCGTAGACGTACAGGCCCGGTTCGGGGTCCTCGGCCAGCACGCCCTCGGCCAGCCAGCGGTGCAGGGTCTCGGCCGCCTGCTTGTTGCTTTCCGTGGGCGTGTCGGCCTGCGGAAGAATCAGCCGAACGATGTTGTACGGATCGGCCGATTGGAGGTGTCGCACGCCGTCGGGACGCACCACGACGTCGTACGGCGGGGACGTCACTGCGGACAGACTTCCGACCCGCTCGGGGTCGTAGCGCAGGCCGCGGAACGGGGTGATTTCCAGGCCGCGGCGCGTCTTTGCTTCCGGGTGACCTGCAGTGTTCATTTCGGCATCGTACGTGTGTCAGTGGCATGCGGGATGATCGGAGGAAACGGCGTGACGAGGAGCGATGCGGAATGAGCCAGGGCGTCAGGACCAGGCCCGAGGGCAGTGGACGGCTCCTGAGCGAGGCGTACGACACGGCGCTGCTCGACCTGGACGGGGTGGTGTACGCGGGTGGGAACGCCATCGTGCACGCGGTCGAGTCGCTGGCGGCGGCCCGCACCGACGGCATGCGGCTGGCGTACGTCACCAACAACGCGCTGCGGACACCGGACTCCGTGGCCGCGCACCTGACCGAACTGGGGATCCCGACGGGGGCCGCGGACGTCATCACCTCCGCGCAGGCGGTCGCGCGGCTGATCGCCGAGCAGGTGCCGCCGGGTGCGCGGGTGCTGGTGGTCGGCGGTGAGGGGCTGCGGGTGGCGCTGCGCGAGCGCGGGCTGCGGCCGGTGGAGTCGGCGGACGACGATCCGGCCGCGGTCGCGCAGGGGTACGGCGGCCCGGATCTGGCCTGGGGCCGTTTCGCGGAGGCGTGCTACGCCATCGCGCGCGGGGTGCCGTGGTTCGCCTCCAACACCGATCTGACGATTCCGAGCGGACGCGGGATCGCCCCGGGCAACGGCGCGGCGGTGGAGGTGGTGCGGATCGCGACGGGCGCCGAGCCGCAGGTCGCGGGAAAGCCGCTGCCGCCCATGCACCGGGAGACGATCCTGCGGACCGCCGCCGTGCGTCCGCTGGTCGTCGGCGACCGCCTGGACACGGACATCGAGGGCGCCTTCAACGGCGGCGTCGACTCGCTGCTCGTACTGACGGGCGTCACCGACGCGGCCCAGTTGCTGGCCGCGCCGCCCCGGCACCGGCCCACCTATGTGGACGCCGACCTGCGGGGCCTGCTCACCGGGCAGCCGGAGGTCGGCGAGGACGGTGCGGGCTTCCGGTGCGCGGGCTGGACGGCGACGACCGCCGACGGCCGGCTGGAGCTGGCGGGCGACGGCGAGGCCCTGGACGGGCTGCGTGCGCTGTGCGCGGCGGCCTGGACGGCGGCCGGGGAGGGCTCCTGTGAGCTGGACGGGGGGAAGGCGCTGGCGCGGCTAGGACTCTGAGGGACGAAGCACGGACGCGGCATCGATCGATGATGGCAGGGTAGGCTAACCTAACCTCCGTGTTGGTCGACAGTCCTCCCGAACAGCGCGTGGAACACGCCTGTGCCGCGCCCCCAACCCGCCGCGCGGTGCGGAGCCTTGGGCTCCTCGTCGCCCTCGCGATCCTGCTGCTGGTCGTCCTGGTGAGCATCGCGGTCGGGGCGAAAGAGCTGTCCCTGGCGCAGGTCTGGCACGGGTTGTTCCACGACTCGGGCACCTACGGCGACGTCGTCGTCGACGAGCGGCTGTCGCGCACCGTCCTCGGACTGCTCGTCGGCGCCGCGCTCGGTCTCTCCGGAGCCGTGCTGCAGGCGCTCACCCGCAACCCGCTGGCCGACCCCGGGCTGCTCGGCATCAACGCGGGCGCCTCGGCCGCGGTCGTCACGGCGATCTCCTTCTTCGGCGTCGGCAGCCTGAGCGGCTACGTGTGGTTCGCGTTCGCCGGTGCCGCCGCCGTCGGCGCGCTGGTCTGGTTCCTCGGCGGCAGCCGGGGTGCCACACCGGTGCGGCTCGCGCTCGCCGGTACGGCGATCAGCGCCGCGCTGTACGGCTATCTCCAGGCCGTGATGATCACGGACGGCGCGGCGCTGGACAAGATGCGCTTCTGGACGGTGGGTTCGCTGGCCTCGGCCACCGCCTCGACCATCGTGCAGGTGCTGCCGTTTCTCGTGGTCGGCATGGTGCTCGCGCTGCTGCTCGCCCGGCCGCTGAACGCCATGACGATGGGCGACGACACCGCCCGGGCCCTCGGCGCCGACCTCAACCGCACCCGCGCGCTGGCCATGCTCGCGGCGACCGTGCTGTGCGGTGCCGCGACCGCGGCCTGCGGGCCCATCGTGTTCGTCGGCCTGATGGTGCCGCACGTCGTACGCTCCTTCACCGGCCCCGACCTGCGCTGGATCCTGCCGTACGCGGCCGTCCTGTCGCCCGTGCTGCTGCTCGGCTCCGACATCCTCGGGCGGGTCGTCGCGCGCCCCTCGGAACTCCAGGTCGGCATCGTCACCGCGATCATCGGCGGCCCGGTCTTCATCCATCTCGTACGACGGCGGAGGACTGCGCAGCTGTGAAGACCCGTCCCATGAGCCGCACAGGCCGCCCCGGCCGCACGAGCCGCACCGTGCGCACCCCCGGCGGGCTCTCGGTGCGGCTGGACCCGCGGGCCCTGACCGTCGTCGTCGTGCTGCTCGTCGCCGCCGGCGTGGCGAGCGTGCTGCTGATCGGCACCGGCGACGCCGAGATCCCGCCCGCCGACGTGCTGAAGACCCTGACCGGGAACGGCACCGCGTTCCAGGAGTTCATCGTCGACGAGCTGCGGCTGCCGCGGGTTCTGGTCGGGCTGCTCGTCGGCGCCTCGCTCGGCCTCGGCGGTGCCCTGTTCCAGTCCGTGGCGCGCAACCCGCTGGGCAGCCCGGACGTGCTGGGCCTCAGCCAGGGCTCCACGGCGGGCGCGCTCGTCGTGATCGTGCTGATGTCCGGATCCGCCACCGCGGTCACCCTCGGGGCGCTCGTCGGCGGCCTGCTGACCGGGCTCGCCATCTATCTGCTCGCCTGGAAGCGGGGCGTGCACGGATACCGGCTGGTCCTGGTCGGTATCGGCATCTCCGCGATCGTCACCGCCGTCAACGGCTATCTGCTCACCAAGGCCGACCTGGTCGACGCCACCCGTGCGGTGGTGTGGATGACGGGGTCCCTCAACGGCCGTGACTGGACCCAGGTCTGGCCGCTGCTCGGGATGTGCGCCGTCCTCGTACCGCTCGTCCTCGCGGGCTCGCGGGGCCTCAGGGTGATGGAGATGGGCGACGACGTCGCAAACGCCCTCGGGGTGCGCGTCGAGCGGCTGCGGATGCTGCTGCTGGTCGCGGCCGTGCTGCTGACCGCGGGCGCGACCGCCGCGGCGGGACCCGTCAGCTTCGTGGCGCTCACCGCGCCCCAGCTCGCCCGGCGCCTGACCCTCCCCCGCGGCCTCAAGGGCGCGGGAAGCCGCCCCATGCCGGGTCCCAACCTGGTGCCCTCGCTGTGCATGGGCGCCGCCCTGCTGGTCTCCGCCGACTGGGTCTCGCAGCGTCTGTTCGGGGCCGACCAACTGCCCGTCGGGGTGGTCACCGGCGTCCTCGGCGGTGTGTATCTGCTGTGGCTGCTGGTCGCCGAGCGCAGGGCGGGCCGGATATGAGCGGCGTTCACCACACCAGCGGCGCACCGCACGAGTACACCCGAAGGAGCACCGTGAACCGCCTGTCCGCCGAGAACGTCACCCTCGCCTACGACCAGCGCGTCATCGCCGAACAGCTGTCGGTGGAGATCCCCGACAACTCGTTCACGGTGATCGTCGGCCCGAACGCGTGCGGCAAGTCGACCCTGCTGCGGGCGCTGTCGCGGATGCTGAGGCCGACCACTGGCCGGGTGCTCCTGGACGGGCAGGTCATCCAGTCGATGCCCGCCAAGCGGGTCGCGCGGACGCTGGGCCTGCTGCCCCAGTCGTCCATCGCGCCCGACGGGATCACCGTGGGCGACCTGGTGGGCCGCGGCCGGTATCCGCACCAGGGGATCCTGCGGCAGTGGTCGGCCGAGGACGAGCGGGTGGTGCAGGAGTCCATGGCCCAGACCGGCGTCGCCGAACTCGCCGACCGCTATGTCGACGAACTGTCCGGCGGCCAGCGTCAGCGCGTGTGGATCGCCATGGCCCTCGCCCAGCAGACCCCCCTGCTGCTGCTCGACGAACCCACCACCTACCTCGACATCCAGCACCAGATCGACGTCCTCGACCTGTGCGCCGAACTGCACGAGCAGCAGGGCCGCACCCTGGTCGCGGTCCTGCACGACCTCAACCACGCCGCCCGGTACGCCACCCATCTCATCGCCCTGCGCTCCGGCCGGGTCGTCGCCGAGGGCGCGCCGAACGACGTGGTCACCGCCGAACTGGTCGAGGAGGTCTTCGGGCTGCGCTGCCAGGTGATCGACGACCCGGAGACCGGCACCCCGCTGGTGGTGCCGGCGGCCCGCAGGGCACGCGAGCGCGTCCCGGCCGGAGAGGCGTCCTAGGCGTCCCAGGCGTCCTGTCGGGCGAGGTGTCCGGGCGGCGGAAGGCCGGCGAGGTGTCCGGGCAGGGCCCCTAGAGGAGCTTCCGCAGCCGGAACAGGTCGAGCAGGGCGGCCTCCAGTTTCACCCGGCCCGAACCCCAAGCCCTGGCGAAGTTCAGTCCGCCGTCGACCAGGGCCACCAGGTCGTCACCGGTCATGGCGAGCCCGATCTGCGCCTTCGTGGCCGGCGGCCCCTGGTGGGTGTCGTCGATCTCGATCCGGCCGCCGGTCATCCGCCCGGCGAAGGTGACGTCCAGGTCGGTGATGTGGCAGCTCACCGAGCGGTCCAGGGCAGCGGCGGCGCGGACGTCGCCCTCGGCCGCCTGCATATTGTCCGAAAGCTTTTCGAGTGCGACGCGGCACTCCTCGATCGTGGCCATCGCGACCGACGGTACCGCAGGGCTTCGGGGTAGCGTCTGGGCATGAACGACTCTGCGCCCGAGACCGGGGCCCGCCCGGACGAGACGGTTCCGCAGCCGCAGCCGCAGCCGCAGCCGCAGCCCGTGGCCGAAACGCCGTACGCGCGCCCCGATGACCACCAGGAGGGCGAGGGCGGCGGTGGCAGCGAGGCCGGGACCGACGCCGGCCCCGGCCTCGACCGGGACCCCGAGCCGGGCGCGCCGGCCCCGCTGGGCGTGCCGCGCACCCCCACCGGCAACGCCGAGGTCGACGGCCGGCTGGAGCGGCTGGCCGACGCCGACCACCTCACCACGGACGGACACATCGAGGTGTACGAGGATGTACACGGCGGGCTGCGCGACGCGCTCACCGCGCTCGACGCCCGCCCGGGTCCGCAGGCTCCCGCCCACCACCCGGCCGCCTCGGCGCAACGAGGCCCCGCGGGCCGGCCGTTCCGTCCGCCGTACGAAGTCAGGAGCTGAACCGAACGTGGCAGGAGTCGCACGCCGCCGTCTCGACGCGGAGCTGGTCCGCCGGAAGCTCGCGCGCTCGCGTGAGCACGCGGGCCAGTTGATCGCCGCCGGGCGGGTGTCCGTCGGCAAGACCGTCGCCACCAAGCCCGCCACCCAGGTGGAGACCGCCGTCGCGATCGTCGTGGCCGCCGACGACGGTGACCCGGAGTACGTCTCCCGGGGCGGTCACAAACTCGCCGGGGCGCTGGCCGCCTTCGTGCCGCGCGGGCTCGCCGTCGAGGGCCGGCGGGCACTGGACGCGGGCGCGTCCACCGGCGGTTTCACCGACGTCCTGCTGCGGGCGGGCGCCGCGCACGTCGTCGCCGTTGACGTCGGATACGGACAACTCGCCTGGTCGCTGCGGAACGACGCACGCGTCACCGTCAAGGACCGCACGAACGTACGGGAGTTGACGCTCGACGCGATCGGCGGGGAGCCGGTGGATCTGGTCGTGGGAGATCTGTCCTTCATCTCGATCGGGCTGGTACTGCCCGCCCTGAAGCGGTGCGTGACGCCGGACGCCGACCTGGTCATGATGGTCAAGCCGCAGTTCGAGGTGGGCAAGGAACGGCTGGGCAGCGGGGGCGTCGTGCGCAGCCCGCAGCTGCGGGCCGAGGCCGTGCGGGGTGTGGCCCGGCAGGCGTGGGAGCTGGGACTCGGGGCCTGCGGGGTCACCGCGAGTCCGCTGCCGGGGCCGGCCGGCAATGTCGAGTACTTTCTCTGGCTGCGGGCCGGGGCACCGGAACTGGACCCGGCCGACGTTGACCGTGCAGTGGCGGAGGGGCCGCGTTGACACAGAACCACGCTCGTACTGTTTTCCTGCTCGCCCACACCGGGCGGCCCGCGGCGATCCGCAGCGCCGAGCTGGTGGTCAAGGGGCTGCTGCGGTCCGGCATCGGCGTGCGCGTCCTGGAGCAGGAGGCGGTCGACCTGCCGCTGCCGGAGGAGGTGGGGCTGGTCAAGGAGGCGACCCCGCAGTGCCTCGACGGCTGTGAGCTGCTGATCGTCCTGGGCGGTGACGGCACGCTGCTGCGCGGTGCCGAGTTCGCGCGGGCCTCCGGGGTGCCGATGCTCGGCGTCAACCTCGGGAGCGTCGGCTTCCTCGCGGAGGCCGAGCGGGACGACCTCGACAAGGTCGTCGACCGGGTGGTGAGCAAGGCGTACGAGGTCGAGGAGCGGATGACCGTCGATGTCGTCGTGCTCCGCAACGGGGACGTCGTGCACACGGACTGGGCGCTGAACGAGGCCGCCGTGCAGAAGGTGTCCGCCGAGAAGCTGCTGGAGGTCGTGCTGGAGATCGACGGGCGGCCGGTGACGGGCTTCGGGTGCGACGGGATCGTGCTGTCGACGCCGACCGGGTCGACCGCGTACGCCTTCTCGGCGGGCGGGCCCGTGGTGTGGCCGGAGGTGGAGGCCCTGTTGATGGTGCCGATCTCCGCGCACGCGCTGTTCGCGAAGCCGTTGGTGACCTCGCCGGACTCGGTGCTCGCGGTGGAGGTCCTGCCGCACATCCAGCCCGGGGTGCTCTGGTGCGACGGGCGGCGGACCATCGAGCTGCCGCCCGGGGCGCGGGTCGAGGTCCGCCGGGGCGCCGTGCCGGTACGGCTGGCCCGGCTGCACCACGCCTCCTTCACCGACCGGCTGGTGGCGAAGTTCGCGCTGCCGGTCTCCGGATGGCGGGGGGCGCCGCACTAGGCGCTCCGCTGGGAAATGCCGCCGATGTGCCGTGGCGCGCGTCCGCGGCGCCGCCGTGGCTGGTCGCTCCCCCCAGGTTCTCGGCTTCGCTCGAACAGGGGGACCCCGGACGCGGTCGGCCCGCGGGGCACGGCACTCACCCGGGTGACAGCCGACCGCGATGCACGATCGTCACCTGCACCTTCACACGATGGGGGCGGGGGCCGTCGCGCTTCTCCGCCCGGACCTCGTATGGTCGTGTCCGTGTTGGAGGAGATGCGGATACGGTCGCTCGGAGTCATCGACGACGCCGTCGTCGAGCTGTCGCCCGGTTTCACCGCCGTGACCGGTGAGACGGGCGCCGGCAAGACCATGGTGGTCACGAGCCTGGGGCTGCTGCTGGGCGGGCGCGCGGATCCGGCGCTGGTGCGGATCGGGGCCGAGAAGGCCGTCGTCGAGGGGCGGGTGACCGTCGCCTCGGACGCGTCCGCCGCCGTACGCGCCGAGGAGGCCGGAGCGGAACTGGACGACGGGGCGCTGCTCATCAGCCGTACCGTGTCTGCCGAGGGGCGCTCGCGGGCGCATCTCGGCGGACGCAGCGTGCCCGTCGGCGTGCTGGCCGAACTGGCCGACGAACTGGTGGCGGTGCACGGGCAGACCGACCAGCAGGGCTTGCTGAAACTGTCCCGGCAGCGGGAGGCGCTGGACCGGTACGCGGGTGCGGCGGTCACCGGACCGCTCGCCAAGTACGCGGGTGCCTACCGGCGGTTGCGGGCGGTCGCGGCCGAACTGGAGGAGATCGTCACGCGCGCGCGTGAACGCGCCCAGGAAGCCGACATGCTGCGCTTCGGGCTCGACGAGATCGCCGGTGTCGAACCGAGGTCCGGCGAGGACGTGGAACTCGCGGAGGAGGCGGAGCGGCTCGGGCACGCCGAGGCGCTGTCCTCGGCCGCCACCGCCGCGCACGCCGCCCTCGCGGGCAATCCCGAGGACCCCGAGGGCATTGACGCGGCGACCCTGGTCGCGGGCGCGCACCGCGCCCTGGAAGCCGTCCGCTCCCACGACTCGGCGCTCGCCTCGCTGGCCGACCGGATCGGCGAGGTCGGGATCCTGCTGGGCGACGTGGCGGGAGAGCTGGCCGGCTACGCGGACGATCTGGACGCCGATCCGCTGCGCCTGGCGGCCGTGGAGGAGCGCAGGGCCGCGCTGGGCGCCCTCACCCGCAAGTACGGCGAGTACGGTCAGAAGATCGACTCCGTGCTCGCCTGGGCCGAGCAGGGTGCCGCGCGGCTGACCGAACTCGACGGCGACGACGAGCGGATCGACGAACTGACCGCCGAACGGGACGCGCTGCGCGGCGAGCTGGGCGCGCTCGCCCAGGCACTGACGGACGCGCGCACCCAGGCCGCGGAACGGTTCGCCGCCGCGGTCACCGCCGAACTGGCCTCGCTCGCCATGCCGCACGCGCGCGTGTCGTTCGCCATCCGGCAGACCGAGGACCCCGAGGGCGTCGAGGTCGGCGGGCGCCCGGTCGCCTACGGGCCGTCGGGCGCCGACGAGGTGGAACTGCTGCTCGCCCCGCACCCGGGCGCGCCGCCCCGGCCCATCGCGAAGGGGGCGTCCGGCGGTGAGCTGTCGCGGGTGATGCTCGCCGTGGAGGTCGTCTTCGCCGGCACGGATCCCGTACCGACGTACCTCTTCGACGAGGTCGACGCCGGTGTCGGCGGGAAGGCCGCGGTGGAGATCGGGCGGCGGCTGGCCCGGCTCGCCAGGACCGCGCAGGTCGTGGTCGTCACCCACCTGCCGCAGGTGGCCGCCTTCGCCGACCGGCAGTTGCTCGTCGAGAAGACCAACGACGGATCGGTGACCCGGTCCGGGGTGAAGGTGCTGGAGGGCGAGGACCGCGTCCGGGAGCTGTCCCGGATGCTGGCCGGTCAGGAGAACTCCGAGACGGCCCGCGCGCACGCGGAGGAACTGCTGGCCACGGCACGGGCCGACGGATAGCGGGCGGCCCGCGCGCCTACCGGTCTCCGGCCGGACCCGCTGCACTGGGGCGTGGTCGAAAGAGCCGACGGCACGCACGAGAGGAGCTGCTAGCGTCCGGCCACGTGAACGACAAGGTGTACGTGGGCAACGCGGGCAAGGACGGGGCACTGGACCGGGGATGGCTCCTGGGCCACTTCAAGGACGCCGGCGATCCACGCCACAGCGAGGCTGTGGAGATCAAATGGGGCGTCCACCCCCGGGGCGATGAGCGATCGCAGTGGGTGGAGGGCGAGGACCGCACGGCTCTCCTGGCTCTCATCAGCGGCCGCTTCCGCGTCGAATTCCCGGGTCGCAGCGTTCTTCTGGAAGAGCAGGGTGATTACGTGGTGTGGGGCCGCGGAGTCGATCACTCATGGCTGGCGGAAGAAGAGTCAGTGGTACTGACCGTCCGGTGGCCGTCCGTGCCCGGCTACGCGGTGACGGACAGGGGTCAGGTGCGACCGCGGACGTGACGATGGCGGAGCGACCCCGGCGACCCGTCTCCGACCTCACCTTCGCAAGGAACGCTGTGCGTGATGCGTCGGCGCTTGCCGGGCCGGCGGCGGCTGGTCGCCCCCGTGTGCCCTGGTGGGCGAACAGTGCCTGGGGCGAGTACTCCCCGGTCACCGAGGTGAGGGGCTGCTGGGGCACGGAGGTGTTCGGCCCTGTATGCATCCCACCCCGGGTATACCGCACCTGGCCGTAGGCGGAGGTGTCCCACCCCGAGTAAGCCACCTGGTTTTCCGCCAGCGAAGTCGCGCTGAGCGCGGCCGTCACGGTGTCCGTCACCTGCGGCTGTGCGTCCGCTCCGGGAAGTCGGGCCGAGCCGGCCGTACGCGTGTTCGTCCGGCGCTCGGGGTCCTCACTCGTGTGGGTGACGCACTCCGGAGCATTGCCCCGTCCCAGCGAGTTCCGCGCCTCCCCGCGGTGCCCGTAACACCCGTATCTGCTGGCATCCTTGGCAGGGAACGCGGTGCGCGGGGCAGGCGCGCGGTGCTTCCCCTCCACCCGATACCTTCTGTACGTATCTTCGTGCCCTTCCCACGCCGAACCAGGAGTCCCGGACGCGTGAGCCCCGCGAGCAGCACCGCACCGCACGGACAGTCGCCGCTGCGCACCGTGCAGGTGCTGGGCGGGGGCGATGCCGGCAGCAGCGCGCATGTGCGGTCGCTGGCCGCGGGTCTCGTCGCGCGCGGTGTGCGGGTCACGGTGTGCGCCCCCGCGGAGGCCGACGACCGCTACGACTTCACCGGCGTCGGCGCCGACCACGTCCACGTCCCGCGCAGCAGCGCCCCGGCGTCCGTCGCCGCGTTGCGCGCGGCCTGCGCCGACGCCGACCTGGTGCACGCGCACGGGCTGCACGCCTCCTTCCGCACGGTGCTGGCGCTCGGCGGACGCCGTACCCCGTTCCTCGTCACCTGGCACGACCGCGCGCAGGCCGAGGGCGCCCGCGGCCATCTGCTCCGGCTGCTGGAGCGCCGGGTCGCCAAGGCCGCCGCCGTGGTCCTCGGCACCTCCTCCGACCTGGTGGACCAGGCCCGCAGGGCCGGCGCCCGGGACGCCCGGCTCGCCGGTGTCTCCCTGCCCCGCCCGCGCCTCCCCGCGGCACCCGACGCCCCCGACCCGCTGCGCCCCAAGGCCCGGGCCGAACTCGGCGCCATCGGCCGCCCGTTGCTGGTGGCCATCGGCTCCCTCGACCGGTACCGCGGGTACGAAGTCCTGCTGGACGCGGCGCGCGCCTGGCGGGATCTCGACCCCGTACCCCTGCTCGTCGTCGCGGGCGAGGGCCCGCTGCGCGCCGAGCTGACCCGCCGGATCGAGGACGAGGACCTGCCGGTACGGCTCCTCGGCCGCTGCGAGGACACCGACGGGCTGCTCGCCGCCGCCGACCTTGCGCTCCTGTGCAGCAGCTGGGAGTCCCGCTCCGTGCTCGCCCAGGAGGCCCTGCACGCGCGCGTACCGCTCGTCGCGACCGCCGTCGGCGGCATCCCCGACCTGGTCGGCGAGGCCGCCGAACTCGTCCCGTACGGCGACGCGGACGCGCTCGCCGCCGCCGTCGTACGGCTGCTCGGCGATTCCGAGCGCCGCGAGCAGCTGGCCGAGCGGGGGGCGCGGCAGGCCGCCGGCTGGCCCACCGAGGACGAGACGGTCGCCCAGGTCCTCAGCGTCTACGACGAGTTGACCCAGCCCGGCCCGATGGTCTGAGCGCCGTCAGGACACGTGCCGGCGGGCGCGCAGGGCCAGGCTCAGCGCCAGTACGGTCTGCGGGTCGTCGAGGTCGGTGCCCAGCAGCTCCCCGATGCGGGCGAGGCGGTTGTAGAGGGTCTGCCGGTTGAGGTGCAGCTCGCGGGCGGTCTCGGCCTTGCGGCCCGCATGCGCCAGATAGGTCTCCAGCGTCGGCAGCAGCGGCGGCTTGGCCCGGCTGTCGTGCTCGCGCACCGGGCCGATCGCCCGGTCCACGAAGGCCGCGAGGTCCGGGTGGTCGCGCAGCCGCCACAGGAGGAGGTCGATGTCCAGCCGGCGGGCGTCGTACCACGGGCGGTCCGCGAGGCCCTGGGCCGCCGCCGCGGTCTCCGCGGCGTGCCGCAGCCCGTCCGACGCGGACGCCCAGCCCCCGGCCGCCCCGACCACCACCACGGGCGGCCGGGCTCCGGGCCGGTGCATCCCGGCCCGTTCCACCCCGGCCCGCAGCGCCGCCGCGACCCGGTCCGCGACCGCCGGCCGCTCCGCTGCCGACCGCAGCCCCAGCAGCAGCGGGACGCGGCCCTCGACCGGCCGCACGCCCAGCAGCACCGGCATGCCCAGCGAGGCCAGCTCCTCCGCGACGGCACGTGCCAGGACGGCCCAGCCGCCGCCGCTCTCCACGCCGCCGGAGCGGGCGGTGCCGCCGCCCGGCGTGAGGGTGCCGGCCAGCCGCATCACCACCGGCAGCAGCGGGCTGTGGCCCGGTTTGAAGCCCAGCACCCGGGCCTGTGCGGGCGCGTCCTCGGCGCTGACGCGGCCCTCGGCGAGGTCGGTGAGGAAGTCGCCGCGGCCGCGCGCCGCCAGCTCCTCCTCCTGACGGGCCTGCATCAGCACGACTGCCAGGACGGCCGCGGCCCGCTCGGCGGCCATCCGGTGCACGGGCGCCAGCGGCGAGCGGACCGGGAGCAGCACGAGCCGGGCCCGTACCGAGCCCGGGCCCGGCCCGCTCCCCGGCACGTCCACCAGCACCGAACCGGCGGGCGGCGGGACGTCCTGGTGCTGACCGCGCAGTCCCTCCCACACCTGGAGCGGGTCCGCGCCCTCGGGGCCGGCCCCGGCCGCGTACAGGAGCCGGCCGTCCGGGGTCTCGAGGAAGACCGGATTTCCGCTGAAGCCGGCCAGGATCTCCAGCACCTGCGGTACGCCGCCACCGCCCAGCAGCGCCTGGGTGCAGCGCCGGTGCACTTCCTCGGCCCGCTGGAGCAGCGCGTAGTGGCCGTTGACGATCTCGGTGTGGATCTCCTCGGTGACCGTCACGAACGGCACCTCACGGTGCAGCTGGACCAGTGGCAGCCCGGCGCCGCGGGCGCTGTCCACCACCGCGACGGGCAGCCGGTCGAAGCGCGGGCCCAGCTCCACCACCAGGGCGGCGATGCCGCGGTCGGCGAGGGTGCGGACGAACGCCCGCTGCTCGGCGGGCCGGGTGCCCAGGCCGTATCCGGTGGTCAGCAGCAGTTCGCCGCCCTTGAGCAGGGAGGCGATGTTGGGCACCTCGCCCGCGTGCACCCAGCGGACCGTGCGTCCCAGTCCCTCGGCGCCGGCCAGGATCTCCGGGAGCCCGCTGCGCAGCCCAGGCAGTTCGAGCGCCCGCCGAACGGTGATCCCGGCGCCCTCGGTGTCGAAGGCGTTGCCCGTCCTGCTGTCCGTACGGCTGTCCATGGAGCGGACGCTACCTGCGCGGACGCCTCCGGGGCATCTCCTTGGCGGACGGGCTCGATCACCGCCGCGGCGGCCGGATCCGCGGTCGCCCACTGCCACCGGCGCGGGCCGATCACCGGCGTGCTGCCGCCGGGGGCAGTTCGGGCGACGCGGTGCCCGCCGCCGCGCACGGCGATCCGCAGCCGGGGGTCCTGGCCGAGGCGTACGGCGCTGAGCACGTCGTTCTCGTCGGCGCACCGGCGATCACCGTCGGCCCGTGGTCGATCACGGCGCCGACCACGGCACGGCCGAGGCCGCGCCCCCGCGAACGGGACGCCGAGGCCGTCTTCCGCAGCGGGACCGCTCCACGGCCGCCCCCTTTCCGCACCGGGGCCGCGCCTGACCCGCCCGGCCGGCCCCGGACACCGGGACGTGCCGGGAGCCGCCCGGCGCGGGCTCAGCCGCCGTACGCCCCCGAGGCCGTCAGGCGCAGGGCCGTGTCGATCAGCGGGACGTGGCTGAAAGCCTGCGGGAAGTTGCCGACCTGCCGTTTGCGGACGGGATCCCACTCCTCGGCCAGCAGACCGAGGTCGTTGCGCAGGGCCAGCAGCTTCTCGAACAGCTTGCGGGCCTCGTCCACCCGTCCGATCATCGCGAGGTCGTCCGCCATCCAGAACGAGCAGGCGAGGAAGGCGCCCTCGTCGCCGGGGAGGCCGTCGACGCCCTCGTGCTCGCCCTCGGTGGGGTAGCGCAGGATGAAGCCGTCCGGAGTGGACAGCTCCCGCTGGATCGCCTCGATGGTGCCGATCACCCGCTTGTCGTCCGGCGGCAGGAAGCCCATCTGCGGGATCAGCAGCAGCGAGGCGTCCAGCTCCTTGGAGCCGTAGGACTGGGTGAAGGTGTTGCGCTCCTTGTCGTAGCCCCTCTCGCACACGTCCCGGTGGATGTCGTCGCGCAGTTCGCGCCACCGCTCCAGCGGTCCGTCCGCGTCCCCGGACTCGATCAGCTTGATGGTGCGGTCCACCGCGACCCAGGCCATCACCTTGGAGTGCACGAAGTGCCGGCGTGGGCCGCGCACCTCCCAGATGCCCTCGTCCGGCTCGTCCCAGTGGTCCTCCAGGTAGCGGATCAGCTTCAACTGGAGCAGCGAGGCGTAGTCGTTGCGGGCCAGGCCGGTCATGTGGGCCAGGTGCAGGGCCTCGGTGACCTCGCCGTACACGTCCAGCTGGAGCTGGTGCGCGGCGCCGTTGCCGACCCGGACCGGGGCGGACTTCTCGTAGCCGGGCAGCCAGTCAAGCTCCGCCTCGCCCAGCTCGCGCTCACCCGCGATGCCGTACATGATCTGGAGGTTCTCCGGGTCGCCCGCCACCGCCCGCAGCAGCCACTCCCGCCAGGCGCGGGCCTCCTCGCGATAGCCGGTGCGCAGCAGCGAGGACAGGGTGATCGCCGCGTCCCGCAGCCAGGTGTAGCGGTAGTCCCAGTTGCGGACGCCGCCGATGTCCTCCGGCAGGGAGGTCGTGGGCGCGGCGACGATGCCGCCCGTCGGGGCGTAGGTGAGGGCCTTGAGCGTGATCAGGGAGCGGATCACCGGTTCGCGGTACGGCCCGTGGTACGTGCAGTTCTCGACCCACTCGCGCCAGAACTCCTCGGTCGCCTCCAGCGACTGCTCCGGCTCCGGCAGCCCGGGCGGCTCCCGGTGAGAAGGCTGCCAGGAAATGGTGAAGGCCATGCGGTCGCCGGGGGCGACGGTGAAGTCGGCGTAGGTGGTGAGCGACTTGCCGTAGGTCTCCGCGGTGGTGTCGAACCACACCGAGTCCGGGCCGGCGACCGCGACCGTACGCCCGTCGTACTTGTGCACCCAGGGCACGACCCGGCCGTAGGAGAAGCGCATCCGCAGGGCGGAGCGCATCGGCACCCGGCCGGTGACGCCTTCGACGATGCGGATCAGCTGCGGGGCGCCGTCACGCGGAGGCATGAAATCCGTCACACGAACGGTGCCGCGCGGGGTGTCCCACTCCGACTCCAGGATCAGCGAGTCGCCGCGGTAGGTGCGCCGGGCCGCCGTGGGCGGCTGCGCGTCGGCCGCGTGGGCCGGACCGAGCCGCCAGAATCCATGTTCTTCGGTGCCCAGTAGACCGGCGAAGATGGCATGTGAGTCGAAGCGGGGCAGGCACAGCCAGTCGACTGTGCCGTCCCGGCAGACCAGCGCAGCTGTCTGCATGTCTCCGATGAGTGCGTAATCTTCGATGCGCCCGGCCACGTGCAACTCCAGTCGAACGGCCACGTCACCCCACGAAGGGGTTATCGCTCTGTGCGGTCAAGGGGTTCGTTGTTATGCGTCGTTATGCGTCGCGTTGTGAGTCGCGTCATGCGTCGTTGAGATTTGAAGCAAAGCAGCCGCTCGGCCCCGAGGCAAAACGACGATCACAACTCGACGGACTGACGAGCACGCGTTGTTCCGGTGGAGACGGGCGGGGGTGTGCCCTGGTTTCCGGCGGGGCTCGGCAGTGAGTGTCCGAGCAGGATACGACGCACGTAGATGATCTGCGTGCCGCTCTGGGCAACCCGTATGAGCCGAACGAGTGACCAATGGGTGAGAACCGGGTAAGCAGTGCGCGCCCGTATCGACGTGTGCGCGGAGCGTGGCCGGAAGCCGACGCCCTCCCGGCGCTGATACCCTGGTAGCCCGTGGGCCGGTGGGCGCCCCCGACGGAAACGCGACAAACGCGACAAACTCCGCAGACAACAGGGGTCCCCCGAGAACCGCAGCGACGGCACCCCGGAGACCTCCGGACCAGGAGCCGCACCGCACTCCAGACCGCGACCACGGGAGCCCCCTCTTGGCCATGCCGCCCGCTGCTTTCCGAAACAGCACAGCCACGACGACCAAGCACATCTTCGTCACCGGGGGTGTCGCCTCCTCGCTGGGCAAGGGCCTCACCGCCTCCAGCCTGGGCATGCTCCTCAAGGCGCGGGGACTGCGCGTCGTGATGCAGAAGCTCGACCCGTACCTGAACGTCGACCCGGGCACGATGAACCCGTTCCAGCACGGTGAGGTCTTCGTCACCAACGACGGCGCCGAGACCGACCTGGACATCGGGCACTACGAGCGCTTCCTCGACCGGGACCTGGACGGAACCGCCAACGTCACCACCGGCCAGGTGTACTCCACCGTCATCGCCAAGGAGCGGCGCGGCGAGTACCTGGGCGACACGGTGCAGGTCATCCCGCACATCACCAACGAGATCAAGCACCGCATCCGGCGCATGGCCACCGACGAGGTGGACGTCGTGATCACCGAGGTGGGCGGCACCGTCGGCGACATCGAGTCGCTGCCGTTCCTGGAGACCGTCCGCCAGGTGCGCCACGAGGTGGGCCGGGACAACGTCTTCGTGGTGCACATCTCGCTGCTGCCGTACATCGGTCCGTCCGGCGAACTGAAGACCAAACCGACCCAGCACTCCGTCGCCGCCCTGCGCAACATCGGCATCCAGCCCGACGCGATCGTGCTGCGCTGCGACCGCGAGGTGCCGACCGCGATCAAGCGGAAGATCTCGCTGATGTGCGACGTCGACGAGGCCGCCGTGGTCGCCTGCCCGGACGCCCGTTCGATCTACGACATCCCGAAGACCGTGCACGGCGAGGGCCTGGACGCCTACGTCGTGCGCCGGCTGGACCTGCCCTTCCGCGACGTGGACTGGACGACCTGGGACGACCTGCTCGACCGCGTCCACAACCCCGACCACGAGGTCACCCTCGCGCTGGTCGGCAAGTACATCGACCTGCCGGACGCCTACCTCTCGGTCACCGAGGCGCTGCGCGCGGGCGGCTTCGCCAACAAGGCCCGGGTGAAGATCAAGTGGGTCACCTCGGACGACTGCAAGACCCCGGCCGGCGCCCAGGCCCAGCTCGCCGGTGTCGACGGAATCTGCATCCCGGGCGGCTTCGGCGACCGCGGCGTGCTCGGCAAGGTCGGCGCGATCCGCTACGCCCGGGAGAACCGGATCCCGCTGCTCGGCCTCTGCCTGGGCCTCCAGTGCATCGTCATCGAGGCCGCGCGCAACCTGGCCGGCATCCCGGACGCCAATTCCACCGAGTTCGACTCCGCCACCGCCCACCCGGTCATCTCCACCATGGCCGAACAGCTCGACATCGTGGCGGGCGAGGGCGACATGGGCGGCACCATGCGGCTCGGCATGTACCCGGCGAAGCTGGCCGAGGGCTCCATCGTGCGCGAGGTCTACGGCGACAAGGAGTACGTCGAGGAGCGCCACCGGCACCGGTACGAGGTCAACAACGCCTACCGCGCCGAGCTGGAGAAGAAGGCGGGCATCGTGTTCTCCGGGACGTCGCCCGACGGCAAGCTCGTCGAGTACGTCGAGTACTCGCGCGATGCGCACCCTTACCTGGTCGCTACCCAGGCGCACCCCGAGCTGCGCTCACGCCCGACGCGGCCGCACCCGCTGTTCGCCGGCCTCGTGAAGGCCGCGGTGGCGCGGTCGGTCGAGGCGGAGCGGAACTCCGGGTAACACAGCGGCGGTACGGTGGCCGGGGTGCACCACCCGCGGAGGGGGCGCCCCGGTTTCTCGTGCGCACGTGGAAGGACAGGGCATGACGATCAAGGACACCCCGCAGGAGTGGGAGATCCGGGCGACCGAGACCCCCTTCGTGGGGAACAAGACCTCTGTCCGCACGGACGACGTGGTCATGCCCGACGGCACGGTGGCCCGCCGCGACTACCAGGTCCACCCCGGCTCGGTGGCCGTCCTCGCCCTCGACGACGAGGACCGGGTCCTGCTGATCCGCCAGTACCGCCACCCGGTCCGGCAGAAGCTGTGGGAGATCCCGGCCGGCCTGCTCGACGTGCCCGGCGAGAACCCGCTGCACGCCGCCCAGCGCGAGCTGTACGAGGAGGCCCACGTCAAGGCGGAGGACTGGCGGGTGCTGACCGACGTGTACACCACGCCGGGCGGCTGCGACGAGGCCGTACGGATCTTCCTGGCCCGGAACCTGTCCGAGGCGGACGGCGAGCGCTTCGCCGCCGAGGACGAGGAGATCGATCTGGAGTACGCGCGGGTGTCCGTGGCCGAGCTGGTGCGCGGCGTGCTGGCCGGCGAACTGCACAACAACTGCCTCGCGGTGGGCGTCCTGTCGCTGACCGCCGCCCGGGCGGGCGGCGGTCTCGACGCGCTGCGCCCGGCCGACGCTCCCTGGCCCGCGCGCCCCTTCGAGTCCTGAGCCGCGCCCGCCGCCCGGCCCCGGAACCGCGTGCCGGCGCCCGGAAACCGCTCACCGGTGCCCCGGAGCCAGGCACCCGGTCCCTCGACGCCGCGCACCGGCGCGTCCCTGCGCCGGCTGCCGCGCCGTTCTTGGACCGGACGCCCGGAACCGGACGCCCGGAACCGAAACACCAGGACCCGAACGCCCGGAATCGAGTGGTCCGGCTCCGGTGTGACGATCGCCTGATCCGATCGGGCGACCCGTTCGCCGTGCTCCGCCCGGTACGTCGCTGAGCGTGAACTAGGCTCCTCGCGGATGAGCCGAAGAGAAGGCGCGGCGCCCGGAAACGACCCGGTGGGCCGGCGTGTGCGGTGGGACGGGAGCGTGGCCCGTGACGGATCAGGCGGTGGAGACAGACGGCGTGCAGGTGTCCGGACCCCCGGCCGCTGAGGGGCAGTTCCTGGGCCGCGCAAGGGAGTTGAAGGAACTGCGCGCCGACATCGAGCGCGCGGGGCTCGACACCATCGCCGGCCGCAAGGCCCCCCGTGCCCGGGTGCTCCTCGTCGCCGGCCGGCCCGGCTCCGGCCGCAGCGAACTCGCCGCGGAGCTGGTCCGGCAGGTCGCCGACCGCTATCCCGACGGGGTGCTGCGCGCCCGGCTCGGGGAGCCCGACGGCACCCCCGTCCCGGTCGAGCGGACCGCCCGCGAACTGCTGGCCGCACTCGGGCTGCCCACGGTGCCCGGAGCCGCCGAGGACGACCTGACCGCCGATCTGCGCGATGCCCTGGCCGGACGCCGGACGCTGCTCCTGCTGGACGACGCGGGCAGCGCCGAGCAGGTCGACGCGCTGCTCCCGGACAGCCCGGACTGCCTGGTCGTCGCCGTGTCGCAGGGCCCGCTCACCGGGATCGCGGACGTCCGCCCGTGCACCGTGGGCGGGCTCGACACCAAATCGGCCCTGGAACTGCTGACCCGGTACACCGGCTCGGTGCGCATCACGGTCGACCCGCGCGCCGCCGAGGACCTGGTCGAGGCGTGCCGGGCCCAGCCCGCCGCCCTGATCCTGGCCGGCGGCTGGCTCGCCGCCCGCCCCAAGGCGGCCGTCGCCGACCTGGTCAAGCGCCTGAACGCGAGGGACGACGAGGGGACCGGGCTCGGCCGCGTCTTCCGGTTCGTGTACGACACCCTGCCCGGCCCGGCCGCCCGGATACTGCGCCTGCTCTCCCTGGCCCCCGCGGGCCTGGCCGACCCGCACACCGCCTCCGCGCTGGCCGGCTGCTCGGTCGGCGCCGCCCACACCACCCTGGACGACTTCGTCGCCCTCGGCCTGCTGCGGAGGGCCGCCGCCCCGCTGCCGCAGTACGAGGTCCCCGGCTGCCTCCACCCCATGCTCAAGGCCCTCGCCGAGTCCCAGGACCGGCCCGGCGAACTGCAACTGGCCCGGGCCCGGATGCTGGAGCGGACCGTACGGCTGCTCCACTCCTGCCGGGCGATCACCGAGACGGACCAGCCCGAGGTCCGCGCGAAACTCCAGGGCCTGCCCCGCACCCTGCGCTTCCCGACCCCCCGCGCCGCCGCCGACTGGCTGGGCGTGCGCAAGCCCGCGCTGCTGGCCTCCGCCCGCCTCGCGGTCGCCGACGGGGAACTGGACACCCTGGCCCGTCGGCTGATGTCCCAGCTGGTCAGGGCCATGGTGGCGCATGTCGGCACCCAGGAGGCGGCCGACGATCTGTACGGCATCCACGGCCTCGTCCTCGATGTCGCCGAGCGCCGGAACCTGCCCAGGGAGCGGGCCGCCGCGCTGCTGAACCTGGGCGACCTGGACGCCCGGACCGGCCGTACGGACGAGGCCCTGGTCCGCTACCGGGCCGCGCTGGACGCCGGACGCGAGGCGCACGACCCGTATGCCACCGGCCGCGCGATGGAATCCGTGGGCGGCACGCACCAGGAGCTGGGGGACCACGACCGAGCCGCCGACTGGTTCGGACGGGCCCTCGCCCAGCGCCTGGCCCGCGACGAGCGCACGGACGCCGCCCGGCTCTACGGCCGCATCGCCACCTCCCACACCTACGCGGGCCGCTACGGCGAGGCGCTGCGGAACTGGCGCGCGGCCGTGGCCGGATACCGCAAGGCGGGCGACGTCGCCGCCCGGGCGCGGGCGCTCAGCGAACTGGCCCGGGTCCAGGAGTACGCGGGACGGCCCGAGGAGTCGCTGCGCACCTGCCAGGAGGCGGTGGAGTGGGCGCGCCGTGCCGAGGACGTGCGGTTGCAGGCTGCCTTGCAGATGCGGCTCGCCGACACCCTGGACCGCCTCGGCGACTGCGCCGCGGCGCGACTGCACCGCAGCGCCGCCGAGCGCATGCTGGGTGAGGAGGAGCCGGACCTCCCGGAGAGCCGTGCGGATGGGACAGACCCGGAACACGACGCTAACGCCTGCGAAATCCGTAGTACATCCGGCGAAGATTGATGCAATAGAAGGCTAGACAGCCGGAACACCTTCATTAAACTGGCTCTGCTGCACGTTCTCCTGCGGTGTCTCCTGGTGTGCCCCGTCATGCCCGGAATATTTTGTTATGCCCCCACACCCACTGAGCCAAGGACCGTGATCCATGTGAAGGTCGGCATCCCTCGCGAGGTCAAGAACAATGAGTTCCGGGTGGCCATCACCCCCGCCGGCGTGCACGAGCTGGTGCGCGGCGGTCACCAGGTCGTCGTCGAGCGGGCCGCCGGAGTCGGCTCGTCGATCCCGGACGCCGAGTACGTCGCCGCCGGCGCCGAGATCCTGCCGACCGCCGACGACGTGTGGGCCGCCGCCGACCTGCTGCTGAAGGTCAAGGAGCCGGTCGCGGAGGAGTACCACCGCCTGCGCAAGGACCAGACGCTTTTCACCTATCTGCACCTGGCCGCCTCCAAGGAGTGCACCGACGCCCTGCTGGAGTCCGGCACCACGGCGATCGCCTACGAGACCGTCGAGCTGCCGGGCCGCGCCCTGCCGCTGCTCGCTCCGATGTCCGAGGTCGCGGGCCGGCTGGCCCCGCAGGTCGGTGCCTACCACCTGATGCGCGCCCACGGCGGGCGCGGTGTGCTGCCCGGTGGCGTGCCGGGGGTGCTGGCCGGCAGGGCCGTCGTCATCGGCGGTGGCGTCTCCGGCTGGAACGCCGTGCAGATCGCCATCGGCATGGGCTTCCAGGTGACCCTCCTCGACACGGACATCAACAAGCTCAAGGAGGCCGACAAGATCTTCGGGACGAAGATCCGGACCGTCGTCTCCAACGCCTTCGAGCTGGAGAAGGCGTGCCTGGAGGCCGACCTCGTGATCGGCGCCGTCCTCATCCCGGGCGCCAAGGCCCCGAAGCTGGTCAGCAACGAGCTGGTCTCCCGGATGAAGGCGGGGAGTGTCCTTGTCGACATCGCGATCGACCAGGGCGGCTGCTTCGAGGACTCCCGCCCGACCACGCACGCGGAGCCGGCCTTCCGCGTCCACGACTCGGTCTTCTACTGCGTCGCCAACATGCCGGGCGCGGTGCCCAACACCTCCACGTACGCGCTGACCAACGCCACCCTGCCGTACATCGTGTCGCTCGCGAACAACGGCTGGGCCGAGGCGCTGCGCCGGGACCCCGCGCTGGCCAAGGGGTTGAACACCCATGACGGCAAGGTGGTTTATCGGCAGGTCGCCGAGGCGCACGGCCTGGAGCACGTGGCGCTGGAGACCCTGATCGGCTAAGTCACCTTTTCGTAAAGGCGATACGTCAACTCGGCGGGTCAACCGCACACATCCGGCCGGACCTTGTCCACAGGGTCCGGCCGGATGTGTGTATGGTCACTTTGCGGCTCTCGGTCAACTCGCCTCGAACGTAACCCTTCGACCGATTCGTACACCGGTGAAACCTGCTGTGCGACGGCCGTACGCCCTTGACAGAGGGATGTTCCATTGCCGACACATCCTGCCGGGTCCGGCGGATTGTGTTGCTGCGGACCGCCGACACGCCATAGAGTCGCCAACCGTCGGCATGGTGCCACGCTGACCTGTCTAGAAGTTCCCTGGTCACCAAGGAGGTAAGACGACTTGTGAATGAGTCGACATTTTCTCCCGGGGGTGGTCAACCAGGAATGCCCGTACGGGGCCAGGGTGCCGCGGGGTTCGAGGCTGTCGGCTCCGTTGCTGTGCGCACCTTCGCAGCCCACCAGAGTCACCGGATTCCTGGGGTGACTCAGCCAGCACACCAGAGCATGGATGGCCATCACGTGAACGCCATGGCCGGCGACGGAAGTGGCGCGCCCCACAACCATTTCGCCGACTACGACGAACTGCCCGAGGGGCACTTCTACGACCCCGATGCCGAATACGAGCCCGACCCCGAGTACGCGGCCACGCTCGCGCCCGACGCTGCCCGCCAGCGCCGCGAGCGCGTCGGCCCGACCGGGCGTCCGCTGCCGTACTTCCCGATCCCGGGTCCGCTGACCGACCACGGACCCGCGAAGATCATCGCGATGTGCAACCAGAAGGGCGGCGTCGGCAAGACGACGTCGACCATCAATCTGGGTGCCGCGCTCGCGGAGTACGGCCGGCGGGTGCTGCTCGTGGACTTCGACCCGCAGGGCGCGCTGTCGGTCGGCCTCGGCGTCAACCCGATGGAGCTGGACCTCACCGTCTACAACCTGCTCATGGAGCGGGGCATGTCCGCGGACGAGGTCCTGCTGAAGACCGCGGTCCCGAACATGGACCTGCTCCCGAGCAACATCGACCTGTCGGCCGCCGAGGTCCAGCTGGTCTCCGAGGTCGCCCGCGAGTCGACGCTGCAACGCGCCCTGAAGCCGCTGCTGCCCGACTACGACTACATCGTGATCGACTGCCAGCCCTCGCTCGGCCTGCTCACCGTCAACGCCCTGACGGCCGCGCACAAGGTCATCGTGCCGCTGGAGTGCGAGTTCTTCGCCCTGCGCGGTGTGGCCCTGCTGACCGAGACCATCGAGAAGGTCCAGGAGCGGCTCAACCCGGAGCTGGAGCTCGACGGGATCCTGGCCACGATGTACGACTCGCGCACCGTGCACAGCCGTGAGGTGCTCGCGCGTGTCGTCGAGGCGTTCGACGACCACGTCTACCACACGGTGATCGGCCGCACGGTCCGCTTCCCGGAGACCACGGTCGCCGGTGAGCCGATCACCACGTACGCCTCCAACTCCGTCGGTGCCGCCGCCTACCGCCAGCTCGCCAGGGAGGTGCTCGCCCGGTGTCACGCCGAGTGAGTCTGCCCGGTGCCGACGAACTGTTCCGAACGACAGGGGGGATGGCGCTCCAGGCGTCCACTCCCCGGCGCCAGGCCAACGGCGAGGCCAGGGTGCCGCCCCCCGCGGGGGAGAGCGACGCGGCGGCCGCCGCCGAGGACGCGCCGCACTCCGTGCCCGCACAGGGCGGCGACGGCGACGGCGCGGAGCACGTGGCGGCGGAGGCGGAGCCCGCCGACGCGGGCGAGTCCCGCAGCCGGTCCGCCGCCGCGGAACGCCCGGCGCGGCGCCAGGCGGCGGCACCGGAAGGCTCCGCCGCCGGTGCGCCTTCCCCTGCGGCGCCTTCTGCGGGCGCGCAGTCCCGCAAGCGCGGACGTGCCGCGGCGCGCCGGCCCAGCGGGCGCGAGCGGCACGACGAGAAGATCACCGTGTACGTGTCCGCCGAGGAACTGATGGACCTGGAGCATGCACGTCTGGTCCTGCGGGGCGAGCACGGGCTGGCCGTCGACCGCGGGCGCATCGTGCGTGAAGCGGTCGCCGTGGTACTGGCCGACCTGGAGTCCCGTGGGGACGCGAGCATTCTCGTGCGTCGCCTGCGGGGGCGCTGAGCGCTGAGCTGAGACCGTTGGCGGGGTGTTGTCGTCCTTCGCCTGCGGGTTGGTCGTGGTGTGTTGCACGGTTCCCCGCGCCCCTGAGGGGGCGCTGAGTGGTCGCTGTCGTTCTTCGGCTGCGGGTTCGTTGTGGTGTGTCGCGCGGTTCCCCGCGCCCCTGTGGGATGGGTTTGCTGCGTAGGCCGCCGCTTCGCTGCGGGGGTGTAGGTTCCCGTGCCCCTTTGGGGGTGCTGTCGGTCCGTGGCCGACCTGGTTCGGGGGGTTTGGCGATAGCCTGCGGGGGCCATGACCTCGAATGCCCCCTCCTCCCACGGCGCATCCGCCGGTCGTCGGCGTTCGCTGGGCCGGGGCCCGGGCGCCGCGCCGTCGGCTCCACCGGCCGAGCCGCCCGTGGCGACCGTGCCGGCTCCCGAGCCGGAGAACTCCGAGCCGATCGCCCCTGACCGGACCGCGGTCACCGTCGCTGCCGAGCCGGACGTCGCCGCCGCCGAGCCGGATGATGTCGCTGCCGGGCCTGACGACGTCACGGAGGCAGCGAGGGCCGTCGTGCCGGAGACCGTTGCGGGGGGCACCGAGGCCGTCGTACCGGAGGAAGGCGCGGCGGGCGCGGAAGCCGTCGTACCCGGGGACGTGGCCGTCGTGGCGGACGCCGGTGCCGGTGCCGACGCCGAGGGGGACGAGCCGCCGGACGGCGTCTTCAAGGTCCGGCTCGCCAACTTCGAGGGGCCCTTCGATCTGCTGCTCCAGCTGATCTCGAAGCACAAGATGGACGTCACCGAGGTGGCGCTCTCCAAGGTCACCGACGAGTTCATGGCGCACATCAGGGCGATGGGGCCGGACTGGGACCTGGACCAGACGACCGAGTTCCTGGTCGTGGCCGCCACCCTGCTCGACCTGAAGGCGGCCCGGCTGCTGCCCGCCGCCGAGGTCGAGGACGAGGCCGACCTCGCCCTCCTGGAGGCCCGCGACCTGCTGTTCGCCCGGCTGCTCCAGTACCGCGCCTACAAACAGATCGCCGACATCTTCAACCGCCGCCTCGACGCGGAGGCCCTGCGCCACCCCCGTACCGTGGGCCTCGAACCGCACCACGCCGAGCTGCTGCCCGAGGTCGTCATCAGCATCGGACCCGAGGGTTTCGCCCGGCTCGCGGTCAAGGCGATGCAGCCCAGGCCGAAGCCCCAGGTGTACGTCGACCACATCCACGCGCCGCTGGTCAGCGTGCAGGAACAGGCCGGGATCGTGGTCGCCCGGCTCCGGGACCTGGGCGAGGCCAGCTTCCGGACGCTGGTCGAGGACACCGACGACACACTGACCGTCGTCGCCCGCTTCCTCGCGCTGCTGGAGCTGTACCGCGAGAAGGCCGTCGCACTCGACCAGGAGACCGCTCTCGGCGAGCTGGTCGTGCGCTGGACCGGCGGCGACAGCGACGACGCACCGACGGTGACGGACGAGTTCGACCGGCCGCCCGAGGAGCCCAAGGAGGAGAAGAAGGCGTGAGCGAGGACACCACCGGGCTCCCGGCGGGTGCGTCCACCGTCGCGGAGCTGGAACTCAGGCCCGCCCTGGAAGCGGTCCTCATGGTCGTGGACGAGCCCGCGACCGAGGAGCACCTGGCCAAGATCCTGCAACGGCCCAAGCGGCAGATCGGGGACGCGCTGCGGGCGCTGGCCGACGAGTACACCGTGCAGGGCCGCGGCTTCGAGCTGCGGCTCGTCGCCGGCGGCTGGCGCTTCTACACCCGCCCCGAGTACGCGGCCGCCGTCGAGGGCTTCGTCCTGGACGGCCAGCAGGCCCGGCTCACCCAGGCCGCGCTGGAGACCCTGGCCGTGGTCGCCTACCGCCAGCCGGTCAGCCGCAGCCGCGTCTCGGCCGTACGCGGCGTCAACTGCGACGGCGTGATGCGCACCCTCCTGCAGCGCGGGCTGATCGAGGAGGCGGGCGCGGAACCCGAAACAGGTGCGATCCTGTACGGGACGACGAACTACTTCCTGGAGCGGATGGGCCTGCGCGGCCTGGACGAGCTACCGGAACTCGCGCCCTTCCTCCCGGAGGCTGAGGCGATCGAGGCCGAGACCCAGGAGGGCGTACCGTCGTTCGACCCGGACGCTCCCGATGCGCCCGGCGGTCAGGACGCAGACGACTAAGACGGAATTTTGATGCGAAGCAGCGGCAGCGGCAGGAACGGCGGGCGCGGCAACTACCGTGGTGCCGGCAACGACAGGGACGACCGGCAGGGGCAGGGCCGTCCCCGCAACCCCCGCCCCGAGGAGCGCCGCTACGACGTCGGCCCCGGCGCGACGAAGGACGGCCCCAAGTCCGGGCGCGGCGGTGCCGCGCGCGGTGGCGCCAAGGGCGGGCCCCGGCAGGCCCGGCAGGACGGTGGCGGGCGTACGGCTCCGGGGCGCTCCCGTGAGTACGAGGCACAGGCCGAGGAGCGCAACCGGGACCGGTACGCGGGCAAGAAGGACGTCAAGCCGCCCAAGACCTTCCCGGGCGCGGAGCAGGAGGGCGAGCGGCTGCAGAAGGTCCTCGCGCGCGCGGGCTACGGCTCGCGGCGGGCCTGTGAGGAACTGATCGACCAGGCCCGCGTCGAGGTCAACGGGGAGATCGTCACCGAGCAGGGCAAACGGGTCGACCCGGACAAGGACGAGGTCAGGGTCGACGGACTGACCGTCGCCACGCAGTCGTACCAGTTCTTCTCGCTCAACAAGCCCGCCGGTGTCGTGGCCACCATGGAGGACCCCGAGGGCCGCCAGTGCCTCGGCGACTACGTCACCAACCGGGAGACCAGGCTCTTTCACGTGGGCCGGCTCGACACCGAGACCGAGGGTGTCATCCTGCTCACCAACCACGGCGAGCTGGCGCACCGGCTGACCCACCCCAAGTACGGCGTGAAGAAGACCTACCTCGCGCACATCGTGGGTCCGATCCCGCGCGACCTGGGCAAGCAGCTCAAGGACGGCATCCAGCTGGAGGACGGGTACGCGCGCGCGGACCACTTCCGGGTCGTCGAGCAGACCGGCAAGAACTACCTGGTCGAGGTCACCCTGCACGAGGGCCGCAAGCACATCGTGCGGCGCATGCTCGCCGAGGCGGGCTTCCCGGTCGACAAGCTGGTGCGGGTCGCCTTCGGGCCGATCACCCTGGGTGACCAGAAGTCGGGGTGGCTGCGCCGCCTGTCGAACACCGAGGTCGGGATGCTGATGCAGGAAGTCGACCTCTGAGGACCTCCGCAGGCTGAGGGCCGCCGAAGGCTTGCGCGCCGGACACCCCCTCTTTATAGTCTCAGTGACTATTAAAGAGGGGGTGTTCCCGTGCGGGGCTACGACAAGCACGCGTACGAACCCTTCGCCGTCACCGTCGACCTGGCCGTGCTGACGGTCCGCGAGGGCGTCCTGCGGGTGCTGCTCGTCGAGCGCGGGCAGCAGCCGTACGCCGGCCACTGGGCGCTGCCCGGCGGCTTCCTGCTGCCCGACGAGTCGGCGGAGACCGCCGCCCGGCGCGAACTGGCCGAGGAGACCGGACTCGACGACGTCACCGGGCCGCACCTGGAACAACTGCGCGCCTACAGCGAGCCCGGACGGGATCCGCGGATGCGGGTCGTCTCGGTCGCCTTCACCGCGCTGCTGCCCGACGCGCCCGAACCACGCGGCGGCGGCGACGCCGCCCAGGCGCGCTGGCTGCCGTACGACACGGCCCCGCCGCTCGCCTTCGACCACGGCCGGATCCTGGCCGACGCCCGGGACCGGGTCGGCGCCCGGCTCGAACACACCTGTGCCGCCACCGCCTTCTGCCCGGCCGCCTTCACCCTCGGCGAACTGCAGCAGGTCTACGAGGCGGTCTGGGGCGTCCCGCTCGACCGGCCCAACTTCCGCCGCAAGGTGCTCGCCGTGCCCGGCTTCGTCGAACCGGCCTCCGGCGCCACCCGGCTGACCGGCGGCCGCGGCAAACCGGCCGCCCTCTACCGCGCGGGCGGCGCCACCGCCCTGCACCCACCGCTGCTGCGACCGTCCAGGGAAGGACACCCCGCATGACCGACGCCGTCTCCAAACAGCCCGCCACCGGATCCCTGCTGGGCCTCGCCCTCGGGGACGCGCTCGGCTTCCCCACCGAGTTCAACGACGTCCCGTCGATCCTCGCCAAGTGCGGGCCCTGGCGGGAGATGGAACTGCCGCGGCGGGCCCTCGTCTCGGACGACACCCAGATGACGCTCGCCCTGGGACGCGGGCTGCGCACGGCCATGGACCGCGGGGTGCTCGCGCCGAAGCGCCTGGAGCGGCCGCTGCGCGAGGAGTTCGTCGACTGGTACCAGTCACCGGAGAACAACCGGGCCCCGGGCCGCACCTGCCTGACCGCGTGCAACCTGCTGAAGGAGCAGGGGCGGGCCTGGCAGGAGGCCAGCCAGACCGGCTCGAAGGGCTGCGGCGCGAACATGCGGGTGGCACCCGTCGGGCTCACCCCGGGCCTGAGCGACGAACAGCGCGCAGGCGCCGCCCAGTTGCAGGCCGCGCTCACCCACGGGCACCCGACCGCCCTGGCCGCCTCCGACCTCACCGCCCACGCCGTACGGCTGCTCGCCCAGGACACCGCGCCCGCCGCACTGCTCGACCAACTGGCCGCGTACGCCCACGACAACCGCACCCGCTACCACCACAGCTGGCTCGGCGATCTGTGGACCCGCACCGGGGACCCCACGCCCGAGGACTTCGCCGCGCGCGGCTGGGACGAGTGCCTGGCGGTCCTCGACCGCCTCCGGGACGCCCTGCGCACGCCCGCGCCGGAGGACGACCCGTGCCTGGCCACCGGGGCCGGCTGGATCGCCGAGGAGGCCCTGGCGACCGGCCTGCTGTGCTTCCTGATCTTCCCCGAGGAGCCGGTGACCGCGCTGCGCCGCGCGGCCTGCTCCAGCGGCGACTCCGACTCCATCGCCTGCCTCACCGGGGCCTTCGCGGGCGCCTGGCTGGGGGCGGGCGCCTGGCCGGCCGAGTGGGCGGACCGGATCGAGTACCACAGCGACCTGCTGACGCTGGGCGCCCTCTGGGACGATTAGACCCGTGATCGACATACTCGGCATGGACCTGACCGCCGTGGTCACCGATCAGCCCGACCCCGTGCTGTTCGAGGCCCCCGGGTGCTTGCCGGCCTGATCGCCGCCAAGGCGCGGCACGAGCACGGGGCCGCCGACGTCGACCATGCGCGCGTGGTGGCCGACGTGGAGCGGCTGCACGCCGTGCTCGACGAGGCGCAGGCCGCCTCAGCGCTGCCCGCTGTGCCCAGCGCTCACGACGCCCTGCACGACTTCGTGGTGCGCGCCCGACTGGACGGGACCGGCCCCGTCGGCTCCGGGCCCGTCGGCTCGGGTTCCATCGGCTCCGGTCCCGACGCCCCCGGTCCCATCGGCTCCGGGCCCGACGGCGTCCGCGCGCAGGGCTGAGGCGCGGCGCGCCCGGAACAGGAAGTCCGCGACACGGCGGCGGTCCGGCTCCGGCGGCAGCGGGGTGCCGGGCGCGGCCCGCTCGGTCTCCGCGGCCAGCCGGGCCATCCGCGCCTCGACCTCCGGCCACGGGACCTCGCCGCGCTTCACCGCCAGCAGGGACGCGCGCTCGTCACCGACCTCGACCGTCAGCACTCCGGTACGCAGCAGATCGCGCGCGGTGGTGAGCAGCCGCAGCAGGTGCATGGCGTGCTTCCAGCGCGGGGCGCCGTACCGGTGCAGATCGGCTTCGAGCTTCTTGCGCTGGCTCACCGCGTACCGGGTGAACGAGTCGTACACCCGGCGGGAGAGGAACGCCCCGCGCAGCGCCAGCAGTTCACGGCCCGTGTCGTCCGCGTGCTCCACCAGCGGCGAGTGCAGGCACTCCAGGACGTTCGGGTTCGCGCGCAGTGCCAGCTCGCAGAAGCGTTCCAGCTCCCAGCTGAACTGCTCCGGCGCCGGGCCCGTCACATGGGTCGGGGGCTTGTCGAAGTGCCAGAACAAGGGAGTGGGCGCGAGGAACACACCGCGCCGGTCTGTGTCACTGGTGTCCGTCGCCAGCCCGAAGGCACGCGAACCCATGACGCAGGCGTAGACCGTGTGGTCGCGTACCAGGTCCAGGGGCTGCATGCCGGGGAGGGTACGCGTCCTCTCACACCAGGCGGATCGAATTTCCCTCCACCTTGATCTGCTCGGTGGGCAGCGGCCGGGTCGCCGGGCCGTGCGCCACCGAGCCGTCGGCGATGTCGAACCGGCTGCCGTGGCAGGGGCAGTCGATGGTCCCGTCGGCCACCCTGTCGACCGTGCAGCCCTGGTGGGTGCAGATCGCCGAGAACGCCTTGAAGTCGCTCCGCGTCGGCTGGGTGACCACTACCTTGTGTTCGGCGAAGACCTTGCCGCCGCCGACCGGGATGTCGCTGGTCCGCGCCAGCTCCTGCCCCGCGGCGCCGCTCGGGGAGGTGCTCGGGGACGCGGAGGCACCCGTGGGACTTCCGGATCCCTTGGGGGGAGTCGTGCTGAAAGCGGCGGAGGTGGAGGTGGCCGAGGACGATCCGCTCTCACTGCCGCAGCCGACCGCGGTCGCGGCGAGCGCGGCCGCGCCCGTCGTCAGAACCGTGCGCCGCGTCGAATCATGGGTCATGTCGTCGCTCCGTGCGTCATGTCGTCACTCCGAACATGCGGAAGGACCGGGCAGCAGCCGGGTCGTGGGGGAGTCGCTCCGAGCGGAGCACAGCACCAGCATCTTGGCACCGAAGGCACATCCGAAGCCGCAAATCAGGGTGAAGCACAGCAAAAACCGTATTTCATGCACCCGATAGCCCAACCCGCACGGAGCGCACCCGCCTCGGCACCCCGAGTAGCGCGGGTGGGCGATCCACGTGACATTGGCGGTCTGGAGGTCGGGTCCGCACCGGCACCCGGCCGCGCGCGAAAGGCGGGACCATGGCGGCTCACGATCCCGGCAGCCTGCTCGGCGGACTCCTCAGCCAGGAGGGCGACGACGATCCCACCCCCGGCGGCGCCCTCGGCGCCCTGTTCTCCGCCGCCGGCCGGGCCCAGCGCGACGACGCGGCCAACCCGCTGTGCGACCTGCTCGACGTACTCGCCAGGTCCGATCCGCCCGCGCCGCCCGATCCGCCCGCGCCGACCCCGGACCGGCCCGCCGACGCGACGGATCCGTCTCAGCGAGCGGGCGCCCGGCCCCCGGCGGACGGCGGCTGACTACGCTGGACGGACCAAGGGCCCGACAGGCACCTCATCACAGCAAGGAGCAGCGCCGTGGCGGTACGAGCGGTCCGGGGGGCCGTCCAACTGGAACGGGACGAGGCCGGTCACATGGACGAGCAGGTCCGGGCCCTGCTCACCGCCCTCCTCGAGCGGAACGGACTGACCGCCGACGACCTGATCAGCGTCTGGTTCACCGCCACCCCCGACCTGCACAGCGACTTCCCGGCCGCTGCCGCGCGGGGGCTCGGCATCGTCGACGTACCGCTGGTCTGCGCCCAGGAACTGGACATCACGGGCGCCATGCCCCGGGTGGTCCGGGTCCTCGCGCACATCGAGACCGACCGGCCCCGCGCCGGTCTCGCCCATGTCTACCTCGGTGCCGCCGCCGCCCTGCGCAAGGACATCGCCCAGTGAGGACCGCACTCGTCATCGGCACCGGACTCATCGGCACCTCCGCCGCGCTCGCCCTGACCCGGCGGGGCGTCGTCGTCCACCTCAGCGACCACGACCCGGGGCAGGCGCGGACCGCCGCCGCCCTCGGCGCCGGCACCGACGAGGCCCCCGACGGCCCCGTCGACCTGGCGATCGTCGCCGCCCCGCCCGCCCACGTGGCCACCGTCCTCGCGGACGTCATGCGCCGCGGCGTCGCCCGCGGCTACCTCGACGTGGCCAGCATCAAGGGCGGCCCGCGCCGCGAACTGGAGGAGCAGGGCCTCGACGAGGCCGTCCTCGCCCGGTACATCGGCACCCACCCCATGTCGGGCCGCGAGAAGTCCGGCCCGCTGGCGGCGACGGAAGACCTCTTCGAGGGCCGGCCGTGGGTGCTGACACCCACCCGCGACACCGACACCGAGGTGCTGAACCTCGCCCTGGAGCTGGTCTCGCACTGCCGGGCGGTGCCGGTCGTGATGGACGCGGACGCGCACGACCGGGCCGTGGCCCTGGTCTCGCACATGCCCCAGCTGCTCTCCAGCATGGTGGCCGCCCGCCTGGAGCACGCCGAGGAAGCCGCCGTGCGCCTGTGCGGGCAGGGCATCAGGGACGTGACCCGGATCGCCGCCTCCGAACCGGGGATGTGGATCGACATCCTGTCCGCGAACCCCGGGCCGGTCGCCGACCTGCTCGCCGACGTCTCCACCGACCTCGACGAGACCGTCCGCGCCCTGCGCGCCCTGCAGTCCTCGGACGAGACGAAGCGGCGCGCGGGCAGCGCGGGCGTCGAGGACGTGCTGCGGCGCGGCAACGCGGGCCAGGTCCGCGTACCCGGCAAGCACGGCAGCGCGCCGCGTGTGTACGAGACGGTCGCGGTCCTCATCGACGACCAGCCGGGCCAGCTGGCCCGCATCTTCGCCGACGCGGGCCGGGCCGGCGTCAACATCGAGGACGTACGGATCGAGCACGCGACCGGCCAGCAGGCCGGTCTGGTGCAGCTGATGGTGGAGCCCAAGGCGGCGCCCCTGCTGACGGCGGCGCTGCGGGAGCGGGGCTGGGCGATCCGGCAGTAGACGGCCGGACGAGTGACATTCACCCAGTAACCTTGTCCAGGGCGGTATCACGCCCGTCCCGCACCCTGGACCAGGAAGGCGTCCTCACCGTGGAAAGCGCTCAGCCCGTCGTCGTCGCGATCGACGGCCCCTCCGGCACGGGCAAGTCGAGCACCTCGAAGGCCGTGGCCGCCCAGCTCGGCATGAGCTATCTGGACACCGGCGCCCAGTACCGCGCCATCACCTGGTGGATGGTGCACCACGGGATCGACGTGACGGACCCGTCCGCGATCGCCGCCGTGGCCGGCAAGCCGGAGATCGTCTCGGGCACCGACCCGGCCGGCCCCACGATCACCGTGGACGGCGTCGACGTGGCCGGACCGATCCGCACCGACGAGGTCACCGCCAGGGTGAGCGCCGTCAGCGCGGTGCCCGAGGTGCGCGCCCGCATCACCGAGCTGCAGCGCTCGCTGGCCGGCTCGGCGGAGCGCGGCATCGTGGTCGAGGGCCGCGACATCGGTACGACCGTGCTGCCCGACGCCGACGTGAAGGTGTTCCTGACCGCCTCGGCCGAGGCGCGCGCCGCCCGGCGCAGCGGTGAACTGCGGGGCGCCGACGTGCACTCCACCCGGGACGCGCTGCTGAAGCGGGACGCCGCGGACGCCGGCCGGAAGACCTCGCCGTTCGTGAAGGCGGGCGACGCGCTGGAGGTGGACACCACGGACCTCACGCTGGCGCAGGTCATCGAGTGCGTCGTCACGCTCGTCGAGGAGAAGCGGGCCGCGAAGTGAGCGCAGCACCCGCGGACGGGGCACCTGCGCTCCGGGGCGCCGAGGTCGGACGGCGCATCGGCGTCGGGCTGATGTACGGACTGTGGCGGCCGCGGGTGCTCGGTGCCTGGAAGGTGCCCGCGAGCGGCCCGGTGATCCTCGCCGTCAACCACTCGCACAACATCGACGGGCCGATGGTCCTGGGCGTGGCACCCCGGCCGACGCACTTCCTGATCAAGAAGGAGGCGTTCGCCGGCCCGCTCGGCACCTTCCTGACCGGCATCGGCCAGCTCCAGGTGGACCGTGCCGCCATCGACCGTACGGCGATCACCCGGGCGCTCGGCGTGCTGACGGACGGCGGCGTGCTGGGCATCTTCCCGGAAGGCACCCGGGGCGAGGGCGACTTCGGCTCGCTGCGCGCCGGGCTCGCCTACTTCGCCGTCCGCAGCGGGGCGCCGATCGTGCCGGTCGCCGTCCTGGGCAGCGCCGAGCGGCGGGGACGGCTGATCGGCGCGCTGCCCCCGCTGCGCTCCCGGGTCGACGTCGTCTTCGGTGACCCGTTCCAGGCGTTCGACGCGGCGGCGGGTCCGGACGTGGCCGGCGGGCGGCGCACCCGCAAGGCGCTCGACGCGGCCACCGAGCACATCCGCAAGCAGCTCACCGCACACCTGGAGAACGCCAGGCACCTCACCGGGCGCCGGGCGACACCTGAGTAGTGGATCTCCGCCGGCGCGGGTTCCACCGATCACCACGATGAACGAGGTACGGACTTCATGAACGACCAGATCCAGCCCGACGGCTCGGCCGAGCACGAGTACGAGCACGGGGCGCTCGGCGACGCCGAGTACACGGAGTTCATGGAGCTCGCCGCGGAAGAGGGCTTCGACGTCGAGGACGTCGAGGGCGCCATCGAGGCGGCGGGCCACGGTCCGCTGCCCGTGCTCGCCGTCGTCGGCCGTCCCAACGTCGGCAAGTCGACTCTGGTGAACCGGATCATCGGCCGCCGCGAGGCGGTCGTCGAGGACCGGCCCGGCGTCACCCGGGACCGTGTCACCTACGAGGCCGAGTGGGCGGGCCGCCGCTTCAAGGTCGTCGACACCGGCGGCTGGGAGCAGGACGTCCTCGGCATCGACGCCTCCGTCGCCGCGCAGGCCGAGTACGCGATCGAGGCGGCCGACGCGGTCGTCTTCGTCGTCGACGCCAAGGTCGGCGCGACCGACACCGACGAGGCGGTGGTGCGGCTGCTGCGCAAGGCGGGCAAGCCGGTCGTGCTGTGCGCCAACAAGGTCGACGGTCCGAGCGGTGAGGCCGATGCCGCCTACCTGTGGTCGCTCGGCCTCGGCGAGCCGCACCCGGTCTCGGCGCTGCACGGCCGCGGCACCGGCGACATGCTGGACGCCGTCCTCGAAGCGCTGCCGGAGGCGCCGCGCGAGGGCTTCGGCGGCAGCGGTGTCGGGGGCCCGCGCCGGGTCGCCCTGATCGGCCGGCCGAATGTCGGCAAGTCGTCACTGCTGAACCAGGTGGCCGGTGAGGAGCGTGTCGTCGTCGACGCACTCGCGGGCACCACCCGGGATCCGGTCGACGAGCTGATCGAACTCGGTGGCACGACGTGGCGGTTTGTCGACACGGCCGGTATCCGCAAGCGGGTCCACCTCCAGCAGGGCGCCGACTACTACGCCTCGCTGCGCACCGCGGCGGCGGTGGAGAAGGCGGAGGTCGCCATCGTCCTGATCGACGCCGCCGAGAGCATCTCCGTACAGGACCAGCGCATCGTCACCATGGCCGTCGAGGCGGGCCGGGCGATGGTCGTCGCCTACAACAAGTGGGACACCCTCGACGAGGAGCGCCGCTACTACCTGGAACGGGAGATCGAGACCGAGCTGGGCCAGGTCGCCTGGGCGCCCCGGGTGAACGTCTCGGCGCGCACCGGCCGGCACATGGAGAAGCTGGTCCCGGCGATCGAGACGGCCCTGGCGGGCTGGGAGACCCGCGTGCCGACCGGCCGTCTCAACGCCTTCCTCGGCGAACTGGTCGCGGCCCATCCGCATCCGATCCGCGGCGGAAAGCAGCCGCGCATCCTGTTCGGCACCCAGGCCGGCACCAAGCCCCCGCGGTTCGTGCTGTTCGCGTCCGGTTTCATCGAGGCGGGCTACCGGCGCTTCATCGAGCGCAGGCTGCGTGAGGAGTTCGGCTTCGAGGGGACGCCGATCCATATCTCGGTGCGGGTCCGCGAGAAGCGCGGCACGAAGAAGAAGTAGCGCGGAGCCGGCCGGTCCGCGCGGCTGCGCGCAGCCGCGCGGACCGGCCGAAGCGGCGGACGGAACGGCGGAAGGGCGGCTCCCGTGCGGGCCGCCCTTCCGCCGTCCTGCGGTCATGCTCCCCGGCGTGGCCCGGGCGGCAGCGCCGCCGGCACATGGTGCATCCCGGTGTCGTGCCGCCCCAGCGACCCGACCCGCTGCCACTGCGTCTGCTGCTGTCCGGTGCCGTGCCGGGCGCTGTGGGCCCCCGCGCTGTAGGCGGTGTACGCGTTCGAGCCGTACGACCCGGTGCCGTACGAGCCCGTGCCGTAGGGCCCCGTGCCGTACGAGCCCGTGCTGTACGAGCCCGTCTCGTGCGCGCCGGTGCCGTGCGGGGTGAACCCGAAGGCGACGAACTTCATCTCCTCCTCGCCGCTGCGGTCACCCGGCAGCGCCCGGAAGGTCTTGAGCCACTCCGCGATGAGCGAGTCGTAGATGGGGGTGGCCGAGGGGCTGCCGGGGGAGTCCGGGCTCGTCCTGGCGGACGGCACGGGGGCGAAGGACGGGCGGCGGGGATGAACGTCGTATGCGTGCACGTATGTCCAAACGACCCGGAGCCGCTCGGGATGCGGCCCGGCGGTGCGGCATTGGGGGCACGCGGAACCGCCCGACGAGCCGCGCACCACCTGCGGTCGCGTGTGAACCCGGGTGCTCCGGGGGGAGTGCGGGGGAGTGCGGCGCGGTCAGGTCCCGGCCAGCGGCAGCGTGGCCGCGACCAGCTTGCCGAGCGCCGCGGCCCTGTCCAGCGCGTCGCGCAGCAGGTCCTCGCGGGGCTGCCGGCCGATGGAGCCCACCGGTGCGGCGAACATCAGCACCTGCTGGTGCTTGTTGGCCGCGGCCCGCCAGCCGTCGGTCACCTGCAGCGGCTGGTGCGCCTGCCACCAGGCGACCGGCTGCCCGCCGTTCGGACCCGGCTGGAGGACGGCGTGCAACTGGCCGACCGCGAGCAGCACGGACCAGCCGTGCAGCACCGGCGGTACGGCGGTCAGCTCGACCAGCGGCATGAACCCCTGCTCGATGAGGAGCGGCAGGAAGTCGTCCCCCACCCCGGTCGTGCCCGGGCGCACGATCGGCGCGGTCGGCTCCACGACGAGCGCCGGGTGCAGCTCCCCGGTGATCAGCACGAGACCGCTGGTCACTCCGAGCACCGCCTGCTCCGGCACCGCCCTCTGCGGTTCGCCGGCGAAGGCGCCGCCGCCGACGGAGTCGCCGCTGATGGAGCGGACCGCGCCGCGCAACTGCTCCTCGGTGACCTGGACGACCTGCGAGGGCAGGCAACTGGCGTGGGCGAAGGCGAGGACGGCGGTCTCGTCCCCGATGAACAGGACGGTGCTGGTGCGCTCCTGCTCGGAGTCGCCCGGCGTGCGGCAGGACGTGCAGTCGTAACTGCCCGGGGCGTTCTCTCCGGCGAGCAGCCGGTCGGCTTCTTCGTCGCCGATCTCGGCGCGGACGGCGTCGCTGACGTCGAGCATGCGCGGCACGGTGGCTCCCTCGGGATGTGGTGCGGTGCGACCGGGTGACGCCCGGCCCGTGAGCCCCGGGGTCGTGGGCTCATGAAGAAGACAACGGGCGACCTGCGGCGGGAGTCACGCTCCGAGGAGAACGGAATCGAACCATCTGCCGCACGTGGTGACGCTCCGTGCGGAATCGCATACTCCAGGTCAACTCTGTGTGAGGCGGCGGGACTTGGGCCGGTGAACTGAATCACGGGTCTACTGAGCGACTGGTCGACAAATCCTGAAATCAGCGAATGAAATGGGTGTCCGAAAATCGCCGATACCTGAGGTAACAGTCAACTGGCCCGGAATGACGAGGAGTTGGTTGAAACCGGCACGCCCGGCTGCCTGGATTCCTCCGCTGTGCAGCGAGCACCGCTCGGGTACGTCCGCCGCCGCACCGGGCCGGCACCATCTCGGCACCGGCAGCAGGACGGCACCGCCCCTGGCTCTTTGCGTGCCGCGTCCGGCGGTGGTGACTACACCGTCCGCACCGGCGACGCTCAGCGGCATCGCCGCCCGGCACGGCGGCGACTGGCAGCGGATCTACGCCGCCGACATGGCCGTGATCGGCGCCGACCCCGACCTGATCGTGCCCGGCCGACGCCTCGCGCTCTGCACGGCACCGCCGCGCCCTCCCCGTCCGGTCCACTGCCGCGCGGGGCGTGCGCGTGCGACGCGCGTGTCGCTCACGTCTCCCCGGGTGCCGGTGCCGGACGGGCGGACTCCAGGGCCGCGTACTCGGGATGGTGCAGATCGAACGCCGGGGACTCGGAACGGATCCGCGGCAGGGTGATGAAGTTGTGCCGCGGCGGTGGGCAGGAGGTCGCCCACTCCAGGGAGCGCCCGTAGCCCCAGGGGTCGTCGACGTGGACCTTCTCGCCGTACCGGGCGGTCAGCCAGACGTTGTAGAGGAACGGCAGCGTCGACATGCCGAGCAGGAAGGCGCCGATCGAGGAGACCGTGTTCAGCGCCGTGAAGCCGTCGGCGGCGAGGTAGTCGGCGTAGCGGCGCGGCATGCCCTCCGCGCCGAGCCAGTGCTGTACCAGGAAGGTGGTGTGGAACCCGATGAACAGCGTCCAGAAATGGACCTTCCCGAGCCGTTCGTCGAGCATCTTCCCGGTGAACTTCGGCCACCAGAAGTAGAAACCCGCGAAGATCGCGAAGACAACGGTGCCGAACACGACGTAGTGGAAGTGCGCGACCACGAAGTACGAGTCCGTGACATGGAAGTCCATCGGTGGTGACGCCAGGATCACCCCGGTCAGCCCGCCGAACAGAAAAGTCGCCAGGAAGCCGCACGACCACAGCATCGGCGTCTCGAAGGACAGCGACCCCTTCAGCATGGTCCCGGTCCAGTTGAAGAACTTCACGCCCGTCGGCACCGCGATCAGGAACGACATGAAGGAGAAGTAGGGCAGCAGCACCGCGCCCGTGGCGAACATGTGGTGCGCCCACACCATGATGGACAGCGCGGTGATCGCCATCGTCGCGCCGACCAGGGTCAGGTACCCGAAGATCGGCTTGCGGCTGAAGACCGGGATGATCTCCGTGATGATCCCGAAGAACGGCAGCGCGATGATGTACACCTCGGGATGGCCGAAGAACCAGAACAGGTGCTGCCACAGCAGCGCCCCGCCGTTCGCCGCCTCGAACACCCGGGAGCCGAACTGCCGGTCCGCCTCCAGGACCAGCAGCGCCGCCGCCAGGATCGGGAACGCCATCAGGATCAGGACCGACGTGAAGAGCGTGTTCCAGGTGAAGATCGGCAACCGGAACATGGTCATGCCCGGGGCGCGCATCCCGACGATCGTGGTGATGAAGTTGACCGCGCCGAGGATCGTCCCGAAACCGGCCAGCGCGAGCCCCATGATCCACAGGTCACCGCCGACACCCGGGGAGTGCGTGGCGCTGTTGAGCGGGGCGTAGGCGAACCAGCCGAAGGAGGCCGGGCCGTCCGGCACGGCCAGCGAACCGAGCACGATGAGGCCGCCGAACAGGAAGAACCAGTACGACAGCATGTTCAGCCGTGGGAAGGCGACGTCCGGGGCGCCGATCTGGAGCGGCATCAGCTCATTGGCGAAGCCCGCGAAGCTCGGTGTCGCGAACAGCAGCAGCATGATCGTGCCGTGCAGCGTGAACAACTGGTTGAACTGCTCCTTGGAGACGACCTGGAGCCCGGGGCGGGCGAGTTCGGCCCGCATGATCACGGCCATCAACCCGCCGGCCAGGAAGAACCCGAACGACGTGATCAGGTAGAGGTGGCCGATCTTCTTGTGGTCGGTGGTGGTGAGCCAGTCCACGACCACCCGGCCGGGCCGTGCTTGTGGCCCCGGGTGCACCGGCGCCGTCGCGGTCTCGGTCCCCATGGCAGCTTCGCCCCTTCGCTCGTCGCGCCGGGTCCGCCGCGGCGGTGCCGTCCGCCCGGCGACGGGCCGGCCGGCGGGCAGACGGGGGTCCTGTGTCGGCGCGGTGAAATTCCTATGCGGTGTCAGTTCCTGTGAAACCGCTTGGATTCACCTGGGAAAGCGATCCCGTGGCCAACCCGAGCGGCACTCCGGGGAACTTTCCTTGGTGCTTTTCGAAGGGGCATCCCAACACGCGGGAATTCCGTTCGAATGGGCCGCTGAGGCGTAAGGAACCGCCCGTACGTGTGACGGAGTTCGACTGGAACGCTTGTCGTGATGCTGTGACAGAAGTGTGACCGGAGAGGGATACGGAAGTATCCGCCGCCGTTCCGGCTTCCCCGCTCGCCGGACAGGGCCTAGCGTGGCCGTATGGCACCGATTCCCACTCCGCCGGCGGAGCCCGCGGACAGTCCGGAAGGGTACGTCGGCCTCGACGCGGCCGGCGCGGAGCGGCTGGCGCGGCGGCGCGGCTGGCCGACCGTGCGTTCGCTGCCGCCGGGTGCGATCATCACCATGGAGTACCGCGCGGGCCGGCTGAACTTCGAGGTGCGGGACGGCAGGGTCGCGCGCGCCTGGAAGGGCTGAGACGGCGCGGCGGCGGGCGGTCGTGCGTACCGGACCCCCCGCCGCGCCGCGTCAGCCGCCGGTCATGGGGCGGGCCGCCTGGGCGCCGCCACGCGGGACGCGGTCGGCGTGCGGCGGGCGGCGGCTGCCCACCGGGGTGACCGGGGTGCGTTCGGAGCGCGTGGTGTGCGGGCCCGGTGCCAGGTGGATCGGTGTCCGGGCGGTGCGGACCGGAGGTGCGGGTTCGCGGGCCGCGGGTGTCTCCTCGGCGGGTGTGGCGCGCGGCTTGAGCACGACGGGCACCGGGACGGCCGGCGTGCGGCGGACGCGCCAGCGGTCGCGCAGGTCGAAGATCGCGACCTCGGCCTTGGCGATCAGCGGCTCGAACCAGGGCAGCGCCAGCAGGATCAGCAGTCCCGCGGCCCAGCCGAGCAGCACGTCGCTCAGCCAGTGCGTACCGAGGTAGACGGTGGTGAGGCCGACGCCGAGCGAGGTCACCGCCGACACCGCGGACAGCCAGCGGCGCGCTCTCGGGGTGGAGGCCAGATATGCCAGGATTCCCCAGGTCACCACCGCGTTGGCGGTGTGGCCGCTGGGGAATATATCGCCGCCGAGGCCCATCTCGTTCGAGCCGATCACGGTGGCGTAGTGCGGCCCGAGCCGGCCCATGCCGAGCTTGGCGGCGCCGACCGTGATGTTCAGCAGCAGCAGCGAGGCGCCGAGGGTCAGCAGCGGGCGGAGCGTGTGCTGCCGCCAGGAGCGCCAGCCCAGCCAGGCCGCGACCATCACGGCGGTGGGGCCGCGCTGGCCGAGCACCACGTAGTAGTCGAGGAAGGCGTGGATCCCCGGCCATTGCTGGTAGGGCCGGAAGAACATGACCTGCCAGTCGAGCCGGACCAGCCACGAGGTGGTCACTACGGCCCATACGATCGCCAGATAGAAAGCCAGGGTCGCGGAGAACAGAACGACCCGGTGCCGGCTCATCTTCGGCACATCGATGTGGGCCGGTCGTTCCGGCTCACGGTCCAGCCTGGCGAACACCCGGTCCAGACGGGTGAGGTTTCGTTCGGTACGCACCCAATCGACGTTACAGCGAGTGAGCTGTGTGCCCGGGCGAAGCAGCGGCTTTGTGATGACGATGTGATGTGGGAAACCTCTCAACTGGCGGCCAATTCCCGAAGATTCCGCAATCCCCGGTCGTTGGCTCGTGCAATTCCTTTGATCATGCCGGGTGTTCGTTTTATGCCGCTTATGAATTCGTTCACCGGGAGATCGGGTGGAATTTTCCTGCCGCTCATCGGACGGCCGGGAGTGATCACGGAGGTCCCGATCCGTTCAGCCAGAACGCGCCGTAGACCGCCGATGCCGCCGCAATACCGGCTGTGACCAGCACCGAAGGGGATGTGCGCAGCCGGGCCAGGGCCCGGGCGAGGGGGAGCAGCAGCGGGAAGGCGGGCAGCAGCAGCCGCGGCTTGGAACCGAAGTAACTTGACGCGCACAGGGCGAGCGCGGTGACGACGCCCGTGTACACCAGAAGCGCGAGCGGCTGGCCCTCCCGTACGCCCGTCACGTACAGCCGGACCAGCAGGATCACCCCGATGATCAGCGCGAGACCGGCGAGGGCCGACGGGAACGACGTGAACTTGTCGGCCACGAAGCGGGCGAAGGCGTATCCGCCGTCGAAGCCGTTGCGCCAGCCCGCCTGCACATCCAGATAGCCGAGCGGGCCCTTGCCGGTGCGCAGGCCGACCCACAGGACATAGCCGGCCGCGCCGAGGGGAGCGATCAGCATGCCGAGGGCGCGTCGGGTCAGGGACGCGCCGTCCGTGACAGATGGGGCGTGAGTTGCGTACCCCGCGCCCTCCTCGGTCGGAACACGCGGGGCGCGGGCGGCGCTTTCGGCCCCAGGGGCGTGTCCGGCGGTCCGCGCGCCGTCCGATGCCCTGTCGCGCCAGTGCCGCACGAACGGCGCAACGCCCGCCGCCCACACCGCCGCGACCACGGCGAGGCCCACCGGCCGGGTCAGCCCGGCCAGTGCGGCGAGCACCCCGGCGCTCACCCAGCGTCCGGTCAGCACGGCGTACAACGACCAGGCGGCGAGCGCCGTGAACAGCGACTCGCTGTACGCCATCGACTGCACGATCCCGACGGGCAGCACGGCCCACAGCAGGACGGCGCAGACCCCCGCCCGGGCGCCGTACACATGGTCCGCCACCGCGAAGATCCCCCAGGCCGCGGCGAGCGAGGCCACCAGGGAGACGACGAAACCCGCGTCCGCGTACGACACCGGCAGGAGCGCGTGCAGCAGCCGCTCCAGCCAGGGCAGGAGCGGGAAGAAGGCGAGGTTGGAGTGGACGTCGCCGTTCGGCAGCCGCACCTCGTAGCCGTAGCCGAGGTCGGCGACCCGCGTGTACCACAGCGCGTCCCAGCGGGCGGTGAGCAGCGTGTACGCGCTCTTGCCGCGCGCCGCGCTCCACACCGCCAGCACGATCAGGCCCAGCGCACGGACGGCGGCGTACCCGAGAAGGGCGGGAGCCGCCCGGCGCAACGGTGTGGCGCGAGCAGGTGCCACGCGCGTCTCAAGATCGGTCACGGGCTCGATTATCGACCGGCCGCTGAACCGCATGGACGGTCGGTATGTGGTCAGGCGTTTGAGAGGTGGTGTACGTCACGTGAGTGAGCGTGGACTGTGAGAGTTCCGCCACGTACCGGCGGAACGGACTCGCGTACGCTGACGTGTCACTCGCGTCCGTACCGCGCGCCGCCGGAGACCCCGCTCCTCTCCGGCCGCACGACGGGGCCCGGTCACCCCGCCGCAGTCCGCCGCACGCGAGGGAACTTCTTGGAGGTACGTACATGTCCCAGACGACCCCGGCCGCCGCAGGGCTGCGCCGTCGGGCGCCCGGGACCGGTGCCAACCGCTGGGTCGTCCTCGTCGTCCTCTGCGTCAGCCTGCTGCTCGTCGCCCTCGACGCGACCGTCCTGCACGTGGCGGTGCCCGCCGTCACCGAGGATCTCCGGCCCGGTGCCACGGAACTGCTCTGGATCGTCGACGTCTATCCGCTGGTCTGCGCCTCGCTGCTGATCCTCTTCGGCACGCTGGGCGACCGGGTGGGTCGCCGGCGGGTCCTGCTGCTCGGTTACGCGCTCTTCGGCGCCGCCTCCGCGCTGGCCGCCGTCGCACCGAGCGCCGGGCTGCTGATCGTCGCGCGGGCCCTGCTCGGCGTCGGCGGCGCGATGATCATGCCGGCGACCCTGTCGATCCTGCGCCAGGTCTTCCCCGACCGGCGCGAGCGCGCACTGGCCATCGGCGTCTGGAGCGCGGTGGCCGCGGTGGGCGCCGCGGTCGGCCCGCTGCTCGGCGGCTTCCTGCTGGAGCACTTCTGGTGGGGCTCGGTCTTCCTCGTCAACATTCCGCTGATGCTGGTCAGCCTGCCGGTCGGGCGGCTGCTGCTGCCCGAGTCGAAGGGGGAGCGGGACGGACCCTGGGACGTGGCCGGCGCACTGACGGCCGCGGCCGGCCTGTTCGGACTGGTCTTCGGTGTGAAGCGGCTCGGCGGCGGGCAGCCGGCGAGCGCCCTCACGCTGGTGCCCCTGGTGGTGGGCGTGCTGCTGGTGGTGTGGTTCGTGCGCCGGCAGCGGCGGCGCCGCTGCCCGCTGGTGGACCTCAGCATGTTCGCGCGGCCGGCGTTCAGTACGTCGGTGGGGTGCATCGTGCTGGCGATGCTCGCGCTGGTCGGTCTCGAACTGATCGCCGCGCAGTATCTGCAACTGGTGCTCGGCCTGTCGCCCCTCCAGACGGGCCTGCGGCTGCTGCCGCTGACGGTCGCGGCGATGGCCGCGGGGCTGGCCGGGGCCAGGATGCTGCGCCGCTTCGGGCCACGGCGCATGGTGTGCTCCGGCTTCTGCCTGACCGCGCTCGCCGTGCTGACGCTGACGGCGATGGGCGGGCGCGACAACCCCGGGCTGCTGCTGTTCGGCTTCGTCCTGCTGGGCTTCGGCCTGGAGACCACCCTCTTCGGCGCGTACGAGTCCATGCTCAGCGAGGCTCCGCTCCGGCAGGCGGGCGGGGCCGCGGCGATCGGGGAGACCTCCTACCAACTGGGGGCCGGGATGGGCATCGCGCTGCTCGGCAGCGTGATGAACGCGGCGTACGCGCCCGGCCTCGCCTCCGTGCCCGGGGTGCCGGCGCGGGCCTCCGCCGCGGCCGGGCATTCGCTGGGGGAGGCGTACGACGTGGCCGGGCGGATCGGCGGCCCGGCCGGAGCCGCGCTGCGCCGCGCGGCCAGGGACTCCTTCGTGCACGGTCTGCACGTGACCCTGCTGGTGAGCGCGGGCCTGCTGCTGCTCGGAGCGGTGATGGCGCTGCGGCTGCCGCGGGTCATGCAGTGCGAACCGGATCCGGTGGAACTCCCCGCGCCCAGGGAGGCCGAGCGGACCCGCGTCTCGGCGTGACGGGGCGACGCCCGGGGTCTCGTCCGGCAGTGGACGCCGGTCCGGCAAGGGGCGGTCCCGCCCAGCGGGGACGGCCCGGCCGGTCGCCGGGCGGCGGGTGAAGGCGGGCGGTGCCGGCTGTCGGCCGGGTGCTCCGCCGGGCCGGTGGGAGAGTGGGCTGGACGCCGCACGCGCCGCGTCGTAGCGTCACGGCGAAGTGCAACCAGCGGTGCTGGTTCCGTGTCCCGGAGGGTGTCCATGTCCGCGTCCGCGAAGTTGCCCCCGTTCGACCCGGCCGACCCGCTCGGCATCGACGACCTGCTGGACCCGGAGGACCTGGCCGTCCGGGACACCGTGCGGACCTGGGCCGCGGACCGCGTGCTGCCGTACGTGGCCGACTGGTACGAGAGCGGCGAACTCCCCGGCATCCGGGAACTCGCCCGCGAACTCGGTTCCCTCGGCGCCCTCGGCATGTCCCTGACCGGGTACGGCTGCGCGGGTGCCTCCGCCGTGCAGTACGGCCTCGCCTGTCTCGAACTGGAAGCCGCCGACTCCGGCATCCGCTCGCTCGTCTCCGTACAGGGCTCCCTGGCCATGTACGCCGTCCACCGGTTCGGCAGCGAGGAGCAGAAGCGGCACTGGCTGCCCCGGATGGCGGCCGGCGAGGTCATCGGCTGCTTCGGGCTCACCGAACCCGACCACGGCTCCGACCCCGCCTCGATGCGCACGTACGCCAAGCGCGACGGCGGGGGCTGGGTGCTCAGCGGCCGCAAGATGTGGATCACCAACGGCTCCGTCGCCGGCGTCGCCGTCGTCTGGGCGCAGACCGACAACGGCATCCGCGGCTTCCTCGTCCCGGCCGGCACCCCCGGCTTCGCCGCCCCGGAGATCAAGCACAAGTGGTCGCTGCGCGCCAGCGTCACCGGCGAACTGGTCCTGGACGACGTACGGCTGCCCGCCGACGCCGTGCTCCCCGAGGTCACCGGCCTGCGCGGCCCGCTGAGCTGTCTCTCGCACGCGCGCTACGGCATCGTCTGGGGCGCCATGGGCGCGGCCCGCACCTGCTTCGAGACCGCCGTCGACTACGCGAAGTCCCGGGAGCAGTTCGGGCGGCCGATCGGAGGCTTCCAGCTCACCCAGGCCAAACTCGCCGACATGGCGGTGGAACTGCACAAGGGGATCCTGCTCGCCCATCACCTGGGGCGGCGCATGGACGCCGGCCGGCTGCGCCCCGAGCAGATCAGCTTCGGCAAGCTCAACAACGTACGGGAGGCGATCGAGATCTGCCGCACGGCCCGGACGATCCTCGGGGCCAACGGGATCTCCCTGGAATACCCCGTGATGCGGCACGCGACCAACCTCGAATCGGTGCTCACCTACGAGGGCACCGTCGAGATGCACCAGCTCGTGCTGGGCAAGGCGCTCACCGGACTCGACGCCTTCCGCTGATCCGGCCCAGGGGCCGGGGCGGGGCCGGCGAGCGGCCCTGCCTCAGCTCTGGTTGAAGAAGCCGTCCGAACGGTGCGCGGCCGGCTCACCGCTGACGATCTCGGTGTGCGCGGGCGTCAGCAGGAAGACCCGGGTGGCGACCCGCTCGATCGAACCGCGCAGACCGAAGATCAGACCGGCCGCGAAGTCGACCACGCGCTTGGCGTCGGTGGATTCCATGGCGGTGAGGTTCACGATGACCGGAACCCCGTCCCGGAACAGCTCGCCGATCGCGCGGGCGTCCCGGAAGCTGTCCGGAGTGACCGTGCCGATGCGGCGGCCCGTCTCCTCGGCGGTGTCCGAGGCCACCTTGACCCGCGGGTCGGTGACCCAGGCTTCCCCGGGCTCGGCCCCTTCGGAGTAGTCGTCGTCGTAGTAGCGCTCGTCATCGTTGTCGTCGACGAGGCCAAGCCAGGCACTCGCCTTGCGTACCGATCCCATGGACGCCTCCTCTCACAGCGGTCCCTCTTGCTTTCCGCACCCCTATGGTCGTCCATGATGCGGATGGCGCGCCAAGTGGACAGACGCCGCGCGGGGGGTTTGTGACGCTACTGGTGCACAGCGCAGACGTCGAGAGCCCGGACGCCCCAAGGGTGCAGCCACGTACGGCTGCTGACTGTGAGTGAAATATGATTCTTCGCGGCGTATGGGTGAGAAGTGGTGCGTCCGGGTGAGCGCGGAGGCCGGTCCGGGATGACGGTAGGCCGATACGATGCCGCGGCTGAATGTCGTATTGCGGCACGGTCGAATGCCGTAGGACAGCGCGGGGGGAAGTCGTGTTCGGGATCGTACGGCCCTGTCCGCACCGGCTCGGTGCGGGTCTTCGGGCGCAGTGGACGGCGCACTTGTGCGGGCTGTGCCTCGCGCTGCGCGGGGACCACGGGCAGTTCGCGCGGATCGTGACGAACTACGACGGGCTGCTCCTCTCAGTTCTGACGGAGGCTCAGGCCGATCGGGCGGGGGACGCGCGGCGCACGGCGGGGCCCTGTCCGCTGCGCGGCATGCGTACCGCGTCCGTCGCCCGGGGCGAGGGCGCGCGGCTCGCGGCGGCCGTCTCGCTGGTGCTCGCCTCGGCCAAGGTGCGCGACCATGTCGCCGACGGGGACGGGCTGCTGGCACGCCGTCCGGTGGCGCTCGCCGCGCGCCGGGTCGCCGCGAACTGGGGACGGGCGGGAGCGCGCGGCGGGTCGCTGGTCGGATTCGACACCGCGCTCCTCGTCGACGCCGTCGACCGGCAGACCGGCGTCGAGGCGCTGGCCGGACCGGGCACACCGGTGCTCACGGTCACCGAGCCGACCGAGACCGCGACGGCCGCCGCCTTCGCGCACACGGCCCTGCTGGCCGGCCGGCCGGGCAACGCGGCGCCGCTCGCCGAGGCCGGCCGGCTCTTCGGCCGGCTCGCGCATCTGCTGGACGCCGTGGAGGACCAGGCAGCCGACGCCGCGTCAGATGCCTGGAACCCGCTGACCGTCACCGGTACCCCGCTCACCGAGGCCCGCCGGCTGGCCGACGACGCGCTGCACGGCATCCGGCTCGCGCTGCGCGAGGTGGAGTTCACCGACGGCAGGCTGGCGCACCGGTTGCTCGCGCACGAACTGCGCCGCTCGGTGGACCGGGCGTTCGGGACGGCCTCCTGCGGGCATGCGCCCGGAGCCGCCTCCGGACCGCCCGGGACCCCGCACGTCCCTCAGGCGCCGGACGAACCCCGGGTACCTGACGGTCCGTACGGTCCGGACGGCGACCCGTCCGCGGATGACCCGTCGGGAGGCGACCCGTCCGGTGGCGAGCCGCCGCGCCGGGGCCGGCGGGGCATGTGGGCGGGGTGTGCGGCGGCCCTCGGCCTGTTCTGCACCTGCCGTGCCTGCTGCGCCGACGAGTTCGAGGGGCCCTGGTCCCAGCAGCGGCGCGAGGGGTGCTGCGCCAAGTGCGACTGCGGGGACTGCGGCGGCTGCGGTGACTGCTGTGAGTGCTGCGGGAATTGTGACGGGTGCGACGGATGTGACGGCTGCGACTGCGGTTGCAACTGTTAGGGCCGGCCCTGACCCCGCGACCGGCTACTCCTTCGATTCCGGCGGCGAGATCTGCGACTTGGTGATCGCCGAGCCGGTCGTGCCCCACTTCTTGAGGATCTTGTCGTACGTGCCGTCGGCGATGAGCCGGTTCACCGCCGCCTGGAACGCCGGAGCGAGCTTCGAGCCCTTCTTGAAGGCGAAGCCGACGTCGAGGCGGTGGTACTCGTTGAGGAACTTCACCCCGCTCTGGTGGGCCACGGCGTACCGCAGGCCGTTGATCGTGGACATCACGATGTCGCTGCGGCCCTGCTGGAGGGAGGACCAGATCGCGCCGGGCTCGCTGTAGGTCTGCACGGAGTACGCCTTCTTCCCGGCGTCGGTGCAGACGTGCTTGTTCTCCTCCAGCGTGGCCTCGAAGGTGGTGCCCGCGCCGGTCGCGACGTTCAGTCCGCACAACTGGCGCAGATCGGTGACCTTGGACAGCTTGCTGTCGTCGCGGACGGCGAAGCCCTGGCCGTCGTTGATGTAGGTGACGAAGTCGATCGTCCTGCGGCGTTCGTCGGTCACGCCGAAGTTGCTCGCGCCGAAGTCGTACTTGCCGCTGTCGAGGGCGGGCAGAATCGCCTCGAAGGACGCCTGTTCCACCGACAGCTCGATGCCGAGCACCTTCCCGACGGCCTTGGTCAGGTCGACGTCCTGGCCGGTCAGGGTCTTGCCGTCGGCCAGGTAGGTGGTGCTGGGCGGGGTGCCGCCGACGCTGACCGCGACGGTCAGCCGTCCGGTGCCCGCGGGCAGCAGGGCGGCGGCGGCCCCGTCCTTGGGGATGCCGGAGACGACGTCCGTGGTGGGCACCGCGTCGGACCCGGCGGCCACGCCCGCGGCACCGGATCCGGCCGAGCCGTCGGACCCCGAACCGCAGCCGGTGAGCAGCAGAGCGGCCGAGACGACGGTCAGGAACGGTGCAAAAAGAGTGTGGCGGGCATTTCTGGATATGCGCATCGGGCAGCGGTCTCCTGTGAGCCGAAGAGTGCGGAGCGCGAGGGGAGGGGGTGCGCGTGTGAAGACGGGGGCGGAGGTGCGAAGGGTGGAGGCGAACCCGGAAGGGAACGCGGAGGTGAATCCGGACGGGAACGCGGAGGCGAACCCGGAAGGGGGCGCGGTAGCGCGCGGAACAGCGGGAAGTGCGCCGGTCGGCGGGGAGAACGCGCGGGCGCCTGCCGAACGGCGGGCGCGCAGTGGGTCAGCTCAACAGGAAGAGGACCACACGCGACCGAAGTCGATGTGGGAGCGGGTGACCAGCCACTGCTGTGGATGCATGGGCCAAGTGGAACAGGTCCCCGGTTCCGCGTCAACCGACCTGAGACGTACCGCTCACAGTATGGACACCCTTGACAACGGGCGGAAACGCCCACGTACTCTCGACGGGCGGCCCTGCTGAGGGGCTCGGCCGCAGCCGCCGCGAGGCGAAGCGTGTGAAGACGCCCACCGTGTTCCAGCTATGTCACGGAGCCTTCGCATGTCATCCGACACCCTCGCCAAAGTCCCCGCGGCACCGGAGACTCCCGAGCACGCGGACACCCTGCGGATCGTCCCGCAACGCCGGCTCGGGCAGTGGACCGCCGCCGTCGCCCTCCTCGTCCTGCTCGCCCTGGCCCTCACCTCCGTCCTGCGCAACGAGGCGTTCCAATGGGGCGTCGTCGCCGACTACTTCACCTCGGACTCGGTACTGCGCGGGCTGTGGCTCACGCTCTGGCTGACCGTGGTGGTGATGGCCCTCGGCTTCGCCCTGGGCACCCTGCTCGCCGCGCTCCGGCTCTCCGCCAACCCCGTCCTGCGGGCGGTGAGCTGGGGCTACGTCTGGCTGTTCCGGTCGATCCCGATCCTGGTGCAGCTGCTGCTGTGGTTCAACATCGGCGCCCTGTACCCGCAGATCCTCGGCGTGAAGACGGTCAACCTGCTCACCCCGATCGCCGTCGCGATCATCGGCCTGACCCTGCACGAGGCCGCCTACGCCGCCGAGGTGGTGCGCGGCGGGATCCTCTCCGTCGACCGCGGCCAGATCGAGGCCGCCCAGGCACTCGGCCTGAGCCGGGCACGCCGCTGGCGGCGGATCGTGCTGCCCCAGGCCATGCGCGCCATCGTGCCGCCCGCCGGGAACATGCTGATCGGCACCCTCAAGGGCACCTCCATCGTGAGCGTCATCGCGGTGAGCGACCTGCTGTTCTCGGCGCAGCTGATCTACCACCGCACCTACCAGGTCATCCCGCTGCTGATGGTCGCTACCCTCTGGTACACCGTGGTCACCTCGGTGCTCGGCGTCGGCCAGCACTACGTGGAGCGGTACTACGCCCGCGGCTCGGAGGCCCGCCGATGAGACCGCAACTGGTGATCGTCGGGGCCGGTCCGCGGGGGACCGGTCTGCTGGAGCGCATCGCCGCCAACGCGCCCGAGCTGTACGCCGGCGGGGGCCTCGACATCCACCTCGTCGACCCCTGCCCGCCGGGCGCCGGACGCATCTGGCGCGCGGCACAGTCCCCGCTGCTGTGGATGAACTCGCACGCCGAGGACGTCACCATGTTCACCGACGAGACGGTGCGGATGGCCGGCCCGGTCCGGGAGGGGCCCACCCTGCACGAGTGGGCGGGCCTCGACGGCCGTACCTTCGCGGACCGGCAGACCCAGGGCGGCTACCTGCGCATGGTGTACGACCGGGCCGTCGCCGACCTGCCCGCGGACATCGCCGTCCACCACCACCCCCGGCGCGCCCTGCGGATCGGCGGCCCGCGCGACGGGCGCCAGCAGGTGTGGCTGGAGGGCCGCCCGCGTCCGCTGCTCGCCGATGCCGTGGTCCTCGCCCTCGGCCATCTCGACGCCGAACTCGACGACCAGCAGGCCGAGTTGGCGGCGTACGCGCGCACCCACGGACTGCTCCACCTGCCGCCCGACTTCACCGCCGACAGCGACCTGTCCCCGCTCAAGGCCGGTGAACCCGTCCTGGTACGGGGCTTCGGGCTGGCCTTCGTCGACCTGATGGTGCTGCTCACCGAGGGCCGCGGCGGACGGTACGAGGGCGAGGCGTACATACCGTCGGGGCGTGAACCGGTGCTGTACGTGGGCTCCCGCCGCGGAGTGCCGTACCACTCGAAGATCGGCTACGACTGGAGCGGCGAACGCCTCCCGCTGCCCCGTTTCTTCGGGCCCGCCGAGGTCGACGCGCTGCTCGCCCGGCGGCGGGGGGCTCTCCGACCGGACGGGACCGGGAGCGGGGCAGGAGTGGACTTCCGGCGGGACGTGTGGCCGCTGGTGGCGAAGGAACTGGGCTTTGCCCACTATCACCGGCTGTTCACCGCCCACCCCGAGCGGACGGCCGTCGCCCGCGCCGACTTCGAGGAGAAGTACGCCGCCGCCGAGACCGCCGACGAGATCCGGGCGCTGGTCGCCGCCGCCGTGCCCGACCCCGCCGACCGGCTCGACCTCGACGCCCTCGACCACCCCCTGGACGGGGTGCGCCTCGCCTCGCACGAGGAGTTCCAGGACTGGCTGCGCGACCACGTCGAGGCGGACCTCGGCCGCCGGCACGACCCGCGGCACAGCCCCGACCTCGCGGTGTTCCTCGCTCTGCTGTCGGTCTACGGGCAACTGGTCCGGCTCGGCGGCATCGGCCCGTGGTGGCACGGCTTCTTCAGCTACCTCGCCTCCGGACCGCCCGGACCCCGGCTGCGGCAGTTGCTCGCCCTGTCCCGGGCGGGCGTCGTCCGGTTCATGGGCGCCGACATGACCGTGACCGCCGCGGACGGGGTGTTTCGGGCGGTCTCGCCCACCGTGCCCGGCTTCCACGTCGAGGCGCGCGCCCTGGTCGAGGCGCGGCTGCCCGAACCCACCGTCGGGCGCGCCCGCGACGGACTGCTGCGCGAACTGCACGCCGACGGCGCCGCCGAGAGCCCCGACGGGCTGCTGCGGGTGGATTCCGCCGACGGGCGGATCCTCGACGGGGCCGGCCGGCCGCATCCCCGCCGCTTCGCGCTCGGGCCCTACACCGACAGCCGTACCCCCGGCGCCTTCACCCGGCCGCGCACCGGTGGCCCGGCGTTCCGGCAGAACGACGCCACCGCCCGCGCGGCCCTGGTCCTGCTGCGCGAGAAGACCTGGCGCGCCGCGGCGTGAACCACCCCGTCCATTGCCCCGTCCATTGCCCCGTCCATTGCCCCGTTCACCCCCCATCCACCAAGGGATCCACGCGATGAGCGTCATGGTCGACATCAGGTCCGTGCACAAGAGCTTCGGACAGCTCGACGTCCTCAAGGGCATCGACCTCACCGTGCGCACCGGTGAGGTCGCCGTCGTCCTCGGCCCGTCCGGCTCCGGCAAGTCGACGCTGCTGCGCACCATCAACCACCTGGAGAAGATCGACCGCGGCACGATCAGCGTGGACGGCTCGCTGATCGGCTACCGGCGCTCGGGCGACACGCTGTACGAGCTGTCCGAACGCGAGGTGCTGCGGCAGCGCACCCAGATCGGGTTCGTCTTCCAGAACTTCAACCTCTTCCCGCACCTGACCGTGCTGGAGAACGTCGTCGAGGCACCCGTGGCCGCACTGAAGCGGCCCCGTGCGCGGGCCGAGGCCACCGCCCGCGCCCTGCTGGAGCGAGTGGGACTCGGCGACCGCGCCGACACCTATCCGAAACGGCTCTCCGGCGGGCAGCAGCAGCGGGTCGCCATCGCGCGCGCCCTCGCCCTGGAACCGAAGCTGCTCCTCTTCGACGAACCCACCTCCGCCCTCGACCCCGAACTGGTCGGCGAGGTCCTCGACGTCATCAAGGACCTGGCCGGTCAGGGCACCACGATGATCGTCGTCACCCATGAGATCGGTTTCGCCCGTGAGGTCGCCGACACGGTGGTGTTCATGGACGACGGGCGGATCGTCGAGCAGGGCGGCCCCGCCGAGGTGCTGGACACCCCGCGGCACGAACGGACGCGGGCGTTCCTCTCCAAGGTGCTGTGAGCCGGCTCCACGGGGGCGCCGCGCGACCGTTCCGAGGCGCGGTGCGGTCCTCGCCGCGTCGCCCAAAGGCCCGCCGCACCCCAGAAAGGTCGTCCCGGACATGACCGCATCGTCCAGCCGGGGGCTGCTGCACCTGGCCGCCGCCGTGGACCAGCCGTCGGTGTACGCCGCCGCCGCCGCGTACACCGAGCAGGTGCGGCTCGCCGAGCGCGGCGGCCTGGACTTCGTCACCCTCGGGGACGGCTTCGGGTGCCCCGGACCCGACGCGCTCGCGGTCCTCGCCCGGGTGGCGCCGGAGACCGGGCGCATCGGACTCGTGCCCGTGGTGACCACCACGCACACCGAGCCCTTCCACGTCCAGACGGCCGTCGCCACTCTCGACTGGGTCAGCCGGGGCCGGGCCGGCTGGTGGCTCGACGTCTCGTCCGGCGAGGACGAGGCCCGCCTCTTCGGCCGCCGTCCCGCCGCGGGCGCCGACGCGCTGTGGCGGGAGGCGGGCGAAGTCGCCGACGTGGCCGCGCGGTTGTGGGACAGCTGGGCGGACGGCGGCGGGCCACCGGACGCGGCACCCGGCCGGCCGGGCGCCCGGGGCGGGCGGCACCGCGTCGACTTCACCGGCGCCACCTTCTCGGTCCGTGGCCCCTCGGTCCTGCCGCGCCCGCCCCAGGGCCACCCGGTGCGCGTGGTCGACGCGACCGAGCGGCCCGCCCGGCAGACGGCGGCCCGGTACGCCGACGTGGCGCTGGTGCGCGCGGCCGACGGCGCACGGGCGGCCGCCGTACGGGCGGAACTCCGTTCAGCCGCGGCCCGGTACGGACGGGACCCGGACACGCTGCGGATCCTGGCGAGCCTCGTCGTCGACCTCGGCGGCGGCGAGCCCGCGGTGGCGGCCGGCTGGGGGTCCACGCTGCCCGGCCGGGACCGGGAGACCGGGCGCCGGGCCGGCACCGGACCCGGGGCGGACGCGCGGGGTCCGCTGTACCGCGGCGGACCCGTCGACCTGGCCCGTCTGATCGCCGCCTGGCACGCGGAGTCCACCGTCGACGGCTTCCACCTGGTCCCCGCCGAGCCGCACCGCGATCTGGAGCGGCTGGTCAACGGCACCGTGGTGCTGCTCCAGCACCACGGCCTGTTCCGCACCTTCTATCCGGGCAGCACCCTGCGGGAGCACCTGGGCCTGGCCCGGCCCGCGAATCGGTACGAGGCGGCCGGGGGCGGATCATGACCGTACGCGGGTCCGCCCCACGGCGTATCCATCTCGCCGCGCTGCCGCACTCCGGGCCGCGCGCGGACGGCGGCAGGACCCACGTCTCCCGTCCGGCCGGCCGCGGCCCGGGTGGGAGGGCCGCCCCCGCGGATGCCGCCGGTCCGGCCCGGCGTCCCGTCGCGGGCGCCTCGCCGCTGCCCGCGTTCGCCGCGTTCGAACGGAGCGCCCGCACCGCCGAACGCGGGCTGTTCGACTTCCTGTTCCTCACCGGCGGCGGTCCGCTCCCCGGCGGACCCGCGAACCGGCACGCAGGTACGGAGGCGGTGGCACGGCCCGAGCCGGTCACCGCGCTCAGCGCCCTCGCCGCCGTGACCGAGCGGCTGGGGCTCGCCGCCACGGCCGACGCGACCTCCCATGCGCCCTACGAACTCGCCCGGCGGCTCGCCACGCTCGACCACCTCAGCGGCGGCCGGGCGGCCTGGCACCTGGTGACCTCCGTGGACGCCGTCACCGGCGGGAACTTCCGCCGCGGCAGCCGTCCCGGCCGCGCCGACCGGTACGCACGCGCCGCCGAGTTCGTCGCCGCCGCACGCGCGGCGTGGGACTCCTGGCCGCCGGACGGCGAGCCCCGGCCGTTCGCACACCGGGGGCGGCACTTCGACCTCGCGGGCGAGTTCACCGTGCCCGGCTCCCCGCAGGGGCACCCCGTGGTGATCCAGGCGGCCCACTCGGACGAGGGCCGGGAACTCGCCGCCGCCACGGCCGACGTCCTCTGCTGGGGCCGGGGGTTCGGGGGCCGCGGGCCCGCCGGCCCCGGCACCCGGCCCGGTGCGCTGGAGGCGGGCCGCGCCTACTACGCCGATGTCAAGCGCCGCCTGGCGAAGTACGGCCGGGCACCGGACGACCTGAAGATCATGCCCGGGGTGGGGATCGTCCTCGGCGACAGCGCGGCCGAGGCCCGGGAGAAGGCCGCCGGGACCGCCCCGCGACCGGTGCCGGCCCGGCGCACCGGCCACGCGCCGCGTGTCGCCGCGGACCCGGGTCCCGCACCGGGCGGGGCGGAGGCGGACGAGCCGTCGTGTTTCGTCGGCACCCCGGAGACGGTCGCCGCCGCACTCGACGCCTTCGTCCGCCGGAACGCGGCCGACGGCTTCGTCCTCGTACCGCACCCCGCGTCCGGCGGACTCGACGAGTTCGTGGACCGGGTGGTGCCGCTGCTCCAGGAGCGCGGCGCGTTCCGCACGGAATACCGGGGCAGCACCCTTCGCTCACATCTGGGGCTCGCGACCCCCGCACGGAAGGACCGATGACCACGATGACGACCGACCCGAACGACGAGTGGAAGCGCTGGCACGAACGGCGCACGGAGACGGTGTCGGCCCCCTACGGGCCGCTCGCGCTGTCCGGCACGCACTGGATCGAGGACCAGCCGCAGGGGCGACTTCGGGACATTCCCGGGACCTGGACGGCGGACGGTGACGCGGTCGTCCTCACCGCGACCGAGGCCGACGGACTGGCCCTGGACGGGCGGCCGTTCGCCGGCGAGGTCCGGCTCGGCGCCGACGCCGAACCGGCGGCCCGCGTCACGCTCGGCGCGCGCCGGCTGGTGGTGCTGGTCCGTGAAGGGGTCTGGGGCGTCCGGGACTACGACCCGGACGCCACGACGCGCCGCGTCTTCCGGGGCATCGACGCCACCCCGTACGACCCGCGCTGGTCGGTGCCCGGCCGCTTCACCCCGTACGACACGGCCCGGACCGTGCGGGTCGACAACGCCGACGGGGTCCGGCGCGGCCTCGGCCTCGCCGGTGAACTCGCCTTCTCGCTGGCCGGTCAGGAGCGGACGCTCCAGGTCGCACGGCAGGCGGACGGGCGGCTGTGGGCGGTGTTCGCCGACGCCGGCAGCGGAGAGCGCAGCTTCCGGTTCCGGTTCCTGTACCCGGCCGCGCCCGACGCGGAGGGCCGTACGACCGTGGACTTCAACCGGTCCCAGCTCCCGCCGTGCGCCTTCGCCGACCACTTCCTGTGCCCCTTCCCACCGCCGGGGAACACCCTGGACATCGCGATCGACGCGGGGGAGCGGAACCTGCTCTGACACGAGGGGAAGCGAGGCGAGGGGAGGCGAGGGGAGGCGAGGCGAGGGGAGGTGCCGGGCGAGGGGAAGCAACGAGAAGCAAGGAGAGCCGACGGTTCGGACATGAATGGGCCAATAACTCACCAAGCCCGTTCAAAAACTGGCGGCCGAAAGGCACCCTTGCGCCGACCGTCCGTTCGGCCGAATACTCCCCCACAGCGCTTGTCAGGTGCACGACGGACCGGAATCCGGTCGTTCGTGCCCCTGACTGCGCCTCACGGGCCCCGACCCCACGCGGGCCCCCGACTTCCCCTGGGAGGGAACGAAACGTGAGGAACGAGCGCACCATTTCCCGCAGCGTCGCGAGACGGACCCGGCTGATCGCCCTTGCCTCCGGATTCGTGGCCGCGGCGGCGTTCGCAGCCCCCACCGCGAACGCGTCCGACGTCCAGACGTTCAGCGCCACGCAGCTCACCAGCGCGAGCGACGCTGTTCTCAAGGCGGACATCCCCGGCACGGCCTGGGCGGTCGACAGCAAGAACAACAACGTTGTCGTCACCGTCGACAGCACCGTCTCCCAGGCCGAGATCGCCAAGATCAAGGAGCAGGCCGGAGCCAACGCCGGTGCTCTGACCATCAAGCACACCCCGGGTGCGTTCAAGAAGCTGATCTCCGGCGGCGACGCCATCTATGCGAGTAGCTGGCGCTGCTCGCTGGGCTTCAACGTCCAGGACAACAGCGGCAACTACTACTTCCTGACCGCCGGTCACTGCACCAGCGGCGCGGGCACCTGGTGGTCGGACTCCGGGCACAGCACCACGCTCGGCACCACGGCCGGCTCGTCCTTCCCGGGCAACGACTACGGCCTCGTGCGCTACACGAACAGCTCGGTGGCCAAGTCGGGCACCGTCGGCAGCGTGGACATCACCAGCGCGGCCACGCCGTCCGTCAACACCACGGTCTACCGCCGCGGCTCCACCACGGGCATCCACAACGGCCGGGTCACCGCGCTCAACGCGACGGTCAACTACGGCGCCGACGGCATCGTCTCCGGCCTCATCCAGACCACGGTCTGCGCCGAGCCCGGCGACTCCGGCGGCCCGCTGTACTCCAACAGTGGCATCGCCTACGGCCTGACCTCCGGCGGCAGCGGCAACTGCTCCTCCGGCGGCACGACCTTCTTCCAGCCGGTCACCGAGGCCCTGAGCGCCTACGGGGTCCACGTCTTCTGACGTACGCCCGTGTGACGGCCCGCGTATCACCGGCCCCCGCGCGCAACCGGCGTGCGGGGGCTCCCTCTTGGCTGCCCGCCGGAGTTACCTTCGAGGGACGGGGGCGCTCTCCCGGACACCCCCACTTCGGACCCCCGGGAGGGGCATGGTCGAGGAGCTGGTGGCGGCGGGGGCGGCTGTCGTGTCCGCCGCGGCGGTGTACGTGACGCGGCGGCGGCGCGGGTCGTGAAGCAGTACGAGCGCGGGGTGGTGTTCCGGCTCGGCCGGCTCCGTCCCGAGGTCCGCGGACCGGGATTCACCATGGTCGTCCCGTTCGTGGACAGGCTGCGCAAGGTGAACATGCAGATCGTGACGATGCCCGTGCCCGCCCAGGAGGGCATCACCCGCGACAACGTGACCGTACGGGTGGACGCCGTCGTCTCTTTCCAGGTGACCTCGCCGGCCGACGCGGTCGTCCGGGTCGAGGACTACCGGTTCGCGGTCTCGCAGATGGCGCAGACCTCCCTGCGGTCCATCATCGGCAGGAGCGAGCTGGACGACCTGCTCTCCCGCCGGGAACAGCTCAACCGGGGCCTTGAGCTGATGATCGACAGCCCGGCCGTGGAGTGGGGCGTCAGCATCGACCGGGTGGAGATCAAGGACGTGTCGCTGCCCGAGACCATGAAGCGGTCCATGGCGCGGCAGGCCGAGGCGGACCGCGAGCGGCGGGCCCGGGTCATCAACGCCGACGCCGAGTTGCAGGCGTCGAAGAAGCTCGCGGAGGCCGCCCAGCAGATGGCCGACACGCCCGCCGCGCTCCAACTGCGGCTTTTGCAGACGGTGGTGGCGGTGGCCGCCGAGAAGAACTCCACCCTGGTGCTGCCCTTCCCGGTGGAGCTGCTGCGGTTCCTGGAGAAGGCGCAGCAACTGCCTCCGGCGCCCGGAGGGTCGAATTCCGGACAGTCCTGAAAGTCACTGTCCGCCTAACATTCGCTCGCTCGCAGTGTTTGCAGCGCGAATCTCCTGCGGTGACTGTACGCGGTCAACGTACAGGGGCGTGCGAGAGCGTCGTATGCGCGTCCTGAAGTCGACCTTGTGTGCTCCCCACGGTCATCGGAATAGTAGGCGCCCATCAACCAGCCTTCCGGCCCAAGAGGTCCCCACAACCTTCCGGGCCATCCCCCCACAGGAGGACGTGAGTTGAAGCACCGACGCATACCCAGGCGGCGGATCGCCGTGACGGGCGCGGGAATCGCCGCGCTGGTCACGGCGGGTGTCACCTTCCAGACTGCGAACGCCAGTGAGCCGACGGAGACTTCCGCACCCCGGATCCTGTCGGTTCCTGCGGCCGGAAAGCTCGCCTCCACGCTCGTATCCGACCTCGGCGGCGACGCCGCGGGCTCCTACTATGACGCCCGGGCGAAGCATCTCGTCGTCAACGTGCTCGACGAGAGTGCGGCCCGGACCGTCGAGGCGGCCGGCGCCAAGGCCAGAATCGTCGCCAACTCCCTCGCCGAACTCGACGGCGCCCGCTCGGCCCTGCGGCGGGAAGCGGCCATCCCCGGCACCTCGTGGGCGGTGGACCCGATCGGCGACAAGGTCGTCGTCACCGCCGACCGGACCGTCTCGAAGACCGCGCTGGCGAAGCTCGCCAAGGTGGTCGAAGGGCTCGGCGCGACCACCGAACTCCAGCGCTCGAAGGGGGAGTTCAAGCCCTTCGTCGCGGGTGGAGACGCCATCACCGGCTCGGGCGGGCGCTGCTCGCTCGGCTTCAACGTGGTCAAGGGCGGACAGCCGTACTTCCTGACCGCCGGGCACTGCACCGAGGCCATCTCCACGTGGTCGGACTCCTCCGGCACCGTGATCGGCGAGAACGAACAGTCCAGCTTCCCGGGCAATGACTACGGCCTGGTGAAGTACACCGCGGACGTCGACCACCCGAGCGAGGTCGACCTCTACGACGGGTCCGCCCAGGAGATCACCGGCGCGGCCGAGGCCACCGTGGGGATGAACGTGTCCCGCAGCGGTTCGACCACGCAGGTGCACGACGGCACGGTGACCGGTCTGAACGCCACCGTGAACTACCAGGAGGGCACGGTCACCGGTCTCATCCAGACCGATGTGTGCGCCGAACCCGGTGACAGCGGAGGCTCGCTGTTCTCCGGGAGCAGCGCGATCGGTCTGACCTCCGGCGGCAGCGGCAACTGCACCTCCGGCGGTACGACCTTCTTCCAGCCGGTCACCGAGGCGCTCTCGGCGACCGGCACCGAAATCGGCTGATCCGCTGATCGGCTCAGTGGCAGCACGGTCCGTGTGAGCCACGTGTGAAGTCCCGCCCCGCGCGCGAGGGGCGGGACTTTCGCATGGGCCGCCCCGGGGCCGGCCGGACGGCGGCCGGCCCCGGGCCCGCGGCCCGTGCGGTGGGCCGCCGGGAGAGTCAGATGGTCGTGCAGACCCCGTCCTCGATGGAGCGGCCGTCGCGTTCCAGCCCGGCGCAGACGAGTTTCGCGTTCGGCTGGTCGCGGTTGACCACCCAGCGGTGGCTCGCGGCGTTGACCCGGGGGGAACGGAACTCGCCCCAGTAGGCGCGCAGCGTCCCGGGCAGCCCGTCCTTGGTCTTGACGGTGATGTCCTGCACGAACCGCTCGTGGTGGGCGGTCATGACACAGACGTAGGTCCCGCAGTGGGTGTGGACCTCGGCGTGCGCGGGAGCCGCGGCGAGCAGCGGAAGCACACAGGCCGAGGCGAGTGCGGTGATCTTCTTCAGGGGATTCATGCCCCGTGAACGACCGCCCTGCCCGAAATGTCACGGACTCCGGGCGCGGGACGGCCGTGGCGGGATCAGCGCTCCGCCGGGGTGGGGCGCCGCGTCCGGCCGCGGCCGGCCAGCGTCGCGGGACCCGCGGCCGCCGCCCCGAAACGCCGCCGGGCCCGGTCCGCGGCGGCCTCGGCCGCGCGGGCCCGCGCGTCACCGGGATCGAGGGAGAGCTGTCGGTAGGCACTGCCGGCCGGCCGCAGGCCGTCGGCGCGCAGCGCGTAGCCGCGGACCCGTGCGCGTTGCAGGCCCAGGGAGTCCAGCAGCGCCAGGGCGGCCGCGGCGAGGGCGGGCGAATGGTCGGTGGGCTCCGGGAGCGTGCGCGTGCGGGTGGTCGAACTGCGGTCGGCGTACCGCACCGTGAGGGTGAGACGGCCGGTGACCTGGTGCTCGTCGCGCAGACGCCGGCCGACGCGGTCGGCGAGCCCGAGGACGGACCGGTGGTGCTCCGCCGGGTCGAGGCAGTCCCGGTCGAGCACGAGATCGGCGGTCAGCCGGGTCGCCGGTTCGGCCGGGGCGATGGGACGGGGGTCGTGGCCGCGGGCGCGTTCGGCCAGCAACCGGGCCTGGCCGGCGCCGAGAAGGCGTTGCAGGGTCGACGGGGGCAGGTCGGCGAGCTGGCCGATGGTGTGCAGGCCGTACCGGGTGAGGGCGGTCGCCGTGGCGCGGCCGATCCCGGGCAGCGCGGTGAGCGGACGGGGGCGGAGCCACTCGGCGGCCCGGTCGGCGGGCACCCAGGTGACCTCGCCGGGCGCGGAGGCGTCGGCCGCCATGGCGGCCAGCATGCGGTTGCCGGCGAGCCCGGCGCTGCTGTCGATGCCGTACAGGCCCGTCAGCCTGAGCATCACCATCTGGACGGCGGCGTAGGGGGACTTGTCGAAGTAGCGGAGCGCCGACGTCAGATCCAGTTGGACGGCGTCCGGCGGGACGGCCTGCACATGGGGCGTGACGCCGGACATCAGCTCGATCACGTCGGCGTACCGGGCCTCGGTCGGTGAGGCGTGCAGATGGAGGTGGGCGATGTGCCGCTGACGGGTGGTCATCCTGCGCTCCCGGGGCTGGTGTAGCCGAACTTCTTCAGGTCCGCGGAGCGGGTGCCGGCGGGTTGCAGATCGGCGTACGGGTGCAGGCGGGCGCCGGTGGTGCCGTTGGCCAGGGTGCGCTGCGGCTGGGCGGGGGTCGGGTGCGGACGGCTCCGGCCGAGCAGGGCGAGGGCGGCCTCGGGGCCGTTGTCCCGGCGGGCGGTGGCGATCTCGTCCAGGTCCCAGGCCATGGAGCCGACGACGGTACGGCGGGTGCCCCGGACCTGGACCGTGCCGCGCACCAGCAGCAGGCCGCTGTGGAAGACGGTGTACGCGCAAGCCGGGTGGGAGTCCTCGAAGAAGGCCAGGTCGACCAGGCCGGAGCCGTCCTCCAGGGTGACGAAGATGACGCGCTTGCCGCTGGCGATCGGCGGGGTCTGGGTGGCGGCCCGTACCCCGGCGACGAGCACCTGCTGACCGGCGCGCAGCCCGGCCAGATGGGCCGCGTCACTCGCGCCGATCTCCCGCAGCAGCCGGTGGTGGTGTTCCATCAGGTGCCTGGAGACGTCGATGCCGAGGGTGCCCAGCTCCGCGCTCAGGGCTTCGCGGCCGGTCATCTCCGGCAGGCCGCTCGGTTCCGCCCCGCCCACGGCGTTCGCGTCGATGGGCAACTGGCCGCTGCCCGCGGCCCTGGTCCGGGCGGCCCGGTGCAACTCCGTTATCTGGAGCAGCAGGTCGCGTCGGGTGAGGCGGCCGTCGTGCAACGGATCCAGGGCGCCGATCCCGGCGAGGCGTTCGGCGGTCGGCCGGCTGGGGCGGGCCCGCTGCCAGAAGTCCGACAGCGATCCGTACGGCTGCCCGTCCTCGATCCGGGCGCATTCCTCCGCGCCGATGCCGTGCACCGCGGACAGCGCGAGGCGTACGCCCCACCGTTCTCCGTCGGTCCTCTCCACGGTGTGCCGCACCCTGGACCGGTTGACGTCGACGGGCAGGACGGGCACCCCGCGGCGGCGGGCGTCGGAGACGAGGACGCGCTTGGGCCACATACCGGGGTCGTGTTCGAGCAGGCCGGCCAGCAGGAACGCCGGGTGGTGCGCCTTGAGCCAGGCGCTCTGCAGCGCGGGTACGGCGAATGCGACCGCGTGGGCGCGGCAGAAGCCGTAGGCGCCGAACGCCTCGACGGTCTTCCACACCTCGTCCCGTACGGCCGCGCTGTAGCCACGCGCGCCTGCCAGGCGGTGGAACCAGTCCCTGATCCCCGGCAGCCGGTCCTTGTCGCCGAGCGCGCGCCGGGCCAGCTCCGCGAGGGCCCGGTCGCAGCCGGTCAGCACGTGCAGCGTCTCGATGATCTGCTCGTGCCAGATGGTCACGCCGTAGGTGTCGGCGAGCACCGGCTCCAGGTCCGGGTGGGCGTACCCGGGCGCACCGCCGTGGCGGGCGGCGATGTAGCGCTCGGGCATGCCGCCGGCGACCGGTCCGGGCCGGAAGAGGCTGATGTCGGCGATGACGTCCTGCGGATCGCGCGGCTGCAGCCGGGACAGCAGATCCTGCTGGCCGGGTGATTCGAGCTGGAACAGGCCGAGGGTCTGGCTCTCCTGGATGAGCTTGAAGGCGAAGACGTCGTCGAGCGGCACCTGCTTGGGGTCGTCGAGGTCGATGCGGTTGCCGGTGGTCCGCTCGATCTCGGCGACGGCGTGGGCCATCGCGGACTGCATCCGGACGCCCAGGACGTCGAGTTTGATGTTGCCCAGTGCCTCGATCTCCTCCTTCGCGGCCATCGCCATGGGGTAGTCGCCCTGCGGGGTGGGCTGCACCGGCAGCCGGTCCAGGAGGGTGGCGTCGCTGATGACCACACCGCAGGGGTGCATGGCCATGCCGTGGACCAGCGAGTCGAGACCTTCGGCGAGTTCCCACAGGGGCCCGTACCGGTCCGCTTCGGCCGCCAGCTGCCGCAGCTCGGGCAGTTCGGCGAGGGCGCCGGTGATGTCGCAGGCGCGCAGGTGCGGAAAGCTCTTGGCGATCCGGTCGACGTCCGCGGGGGCGATGCCGAGGGCGAGCCCGGTGTCGCGCAGGGCGCGGCGGGCGCGGTAGGTCTCGGGCATGGCGGTGACCGCCACCCGTTCCTTGCCGAACCGGTCGAAGATCGTGTCGTAGCACTCCAGGCGCCGGGCCGACTCCACGTCGATGTCGATGTCGGGCAGCGACCTGCGGCGCACGCTCAGGAAGCGCTCGAACAGCAGGCGGTGGTCGAGCGGATTGGCCGTGGCGATGCCGAGCGCGTGGCAGACCATGGATCCGGCGCCCGAGCCGCGGGCCGCGACCCGGATGCCCTTCGCCCGGATGTCGGCCACGACCTGGCCCACGGCGAGGAAGTACGAGTCGTAGTCCAGCCGGGAGATCACGGTGAGTTCTTCGGCCAGCCGGTCGAGCGCCGCCCGGTCACGGTCGAGGCCGCGGCGGGCCAGACCTTCTTCGCACCGCAGGCGCAGCAGGCGCGCGGCTCCGCCCGCGTCCGGCTCGGCACCGAACAGGGACGGCTCCGGGAAGTGGGGCGTGCCGAGCCCGAGGTCCGTCACCGGGTCGACGGCGCACTCGGCCGCCGTGGCGGCGGTGTCCGCCAGCAGCCGACGGGCCCGCCGGACGTCCGCTCCGGCGCACTCGGCGACCAGCCGGGCCACGCTCGCCATCTCCCTCTCGCCCTTGAGCCAGCGCTGCCCGCTGTCCAGGCGGCGCCGGTCGATCGGGCGCAGCAGCCGGGCGGCGTCCAGGACGTCGGCGAGGCGGTGCTGGTCGGGGTCGGCGTAGCGGACGGCGTTGGAAAGGACGGCGGTGGTCCCGGTGCGGTCGGCCAGTGCCAGCGTCCGAGCGGCCGGCCGAAGGGATCCCGGACCGACGCCGAAACGTTTCTGCGCGACGATCTCCAGCCGGACGCCCCTTCCGAAGATCTCCTTCCAGGGCGCCAGCAGTTTCAGCGCGACGTCCTCCCGTCCCGCCGACAGCGCCCGCACCGGCTCCGAGAGCGGTCCGAGCAGCACGGTCAGACCGGGGCCGCCGTACTCGTGCAGCGCCTCCCACGGCACCACCGGCGCCCTGCCGTGGAGGGCGCCGGCGTGGGCGGCCGAGGTGATGCGGCACAGCCGGGCCCAGCCCGCCCGGTCCTGTGCGAGCAGCACGAACCGCAGCGGTGGCTCGCTCACGTGCGCGCCGCCGCGTGCCGGGGTGCGGCGGCGCTGTGCCGGGGGAGGGGGTGCGACGGCCTCCACCGCGAGGTCGACGCCGAAGACCGGCCGGACCCCGTCCTTCGCGCATGCCTGTGCGAACCGCACGGCACCGGTGACCGTGTCCCGGTCGGTCAGCGCGAGCGCCGGCAGGCCGCGCTCGGCCGCGCGCCGGACGAGTTGTTCGGGGTGGGCGGCGCCGTAGCGGACGGAGTAACCGGACGCGACGTGCAGATGGGCGAACCCCGCCATGCCGTACCTCCATCCGCTCACCCCTTTTTAACGATATGCCCGATACGTTCATCGTACGCTCGTTCGATTACCTTAACTCCGCCGCACGGGGTCGGCCGGCTGGATTCGAACGCATGGATGATTCCTGGATGGCGGTGGGGTGGGGGCGGGGTGGGGGTGGGGTGCTTCGGGTCCGCTCTGCGGTGACGGCCCGTCAGTTGGGCCGGGAGTGGCGGCAGTTACCGCTGGAAGTTTTTGCTGACGCGTAACTTCACAGCGGTGCTACTCGCCCGTAACTTGACGGGTGAACAGCATCCTCGTGATCCGGATCACAGGGCTGAGGCCGTCGTACCTCCCTTGAGCCGCAAGGAGATCACCCGATGCTGCCCTGGAAGCGCGTGTTCAGGCCCCTCGCCGCGCTGCTCCTGCTCACCGCCGTCGCCACCGTTCCCGCCGCCACCGCCCAAGCCGCCACCGCTCGGGCCGCGAGTGTCCAGGCCGCGGGCGCGGGAGGCTGGAACGACTACTCGTGCAAGCCGTCCGCCGCCCACCCCCGCCCGGTCGTCCTGGTCCACGGCACCCTGGGCAACTCCATCGACAACTGGCTGTCCCTCGCGCCGTACCTGAAGGACCGCGGATACTGCGTCTACTCCCTCGACTACGGCCAGTTGCCCGGCGTCCCGGTCTTCTACGGACTCGGCCCCATCGACACCTCGGCGGAGCAGCTCTCCGCCTTCGTCGACAAGGTGCTCGCCGCGACCGGCGCCGCCAAGGCCGACCTCGTCGGTCACTCGCAGGGCGGCATGATGCCCCGCTACTACCTCAAGTTCCTCGGCGGAGCCGCCAAGGTGAACGCCCTCGTCGGCCTCGCCCCCGACAACCACGGCACCGACCTGGACGGCCTCACCAACCTGCTGCCGTACTTCCCCGGCGCCGCCGGCCTGCTCAAGGCCACCACCCCCGGCCTCGCCGACCAGATCGTCGGATCCGACTTCCTCACCAAGCTCAACGCGGGCGGCGACACCGTCCCCGGAGTCCACTACACGGTCATCGCCACCAAGCACGACGAGGTGGTCACGCCCTGGCGCACCCAGTACCTGAGCGGTCCGGACGTCCGCAACGTGCTGCTCCAGGACCTGTGTCCGCTCGACCTCTCCGAGCACCTGGCGATCGCGCTCTTCGACCGCATCGCCTTCCACGAGGTGGCGGGCGCGCTCGACCCGGCGCACGCCACCGCCACCACCTGCGCGTCGGCGTTCAGCTGAGCCCGGCCCGGGGCCGGACGGCCGAAGCCGCCGGCCGGGCCCCGGAGATCCGCCCGCCGACCGGCCCGCCCGCACGTGGCGGGCCGGTACGGCACCTCGGGCGGCGGTGCCTCTACGGGGCCGCGGGAGCCGAGCGGCCGGCCGTCCGGCCGTCCGGCCATGGTGGGTCCGTGGGCCGGCCGGTCGCCCGGTCGTGGTCGGGGCGCACGGTCCGTTGCGGTGGAGCGCTCGGGTACCGTGCGCGTCATGTCAGACGACGCCGTCCGTCCCGCCCGCGCCGCCGACGTACCGGCGGTGCGAGCCGTGACCGACGCGGCCTACCGCCCCTACGTCCCACGCATCGGCGTGCTGCCGCAGCCCATGGCGGCCGACCACGCGGCCGACGTGGCCGCGGGGAAGGTGTTCGTGACCGGCGATCCCGTGATCGGCCTGGTCGTGGTCGAGGCACGCCCCGGCCACCTCTTCCTCGACAGCGTCGCCGTCCACCCCGCCGCGCACGGCAGGGGCGTCGGGGGCCGGCTGCTGCGGTTCGTGGACGCACGCGCGCGTGCGCTGGAGCTGACCGAGATCAGGCTCTGCACGAACGCCTTGATGGCGGAGAACCGCAGGATCTACCCGAAGTACGGATACGAGGTGGTCGAGCGGCGGGTGGAAGGTCCCTACGACCGCATCCACTACCGCAAGCGGCTGGACCCGGGACCGGACTGACCGGGTTCCGGCCCGGTCAGGCGTCCGGCCACCAGGTGCGGGCGATGTCCTCGCGGACCTCCGGGCGTCTCGCGGGGCGCTCCTCGGCTTCCTCGCGGACTCTGCGGGTGTCCGTCTTCTTCAGGGGCTTCTGCACGGTTGTGCGGCGCATGGCTGCCTCCTTCGGTGCCTACCGGAATCCGCGATTCCGCGGAGGCAGACCCTTTCGGTGAGAGTTCCGCATCTGTGGTGGTCTGTCAGTGGCGGCTGTCACGATCGCAGTGTCAGTGGCGGGTGTCACTCTGGGGGCATGACGGACGAGAGTGACCGCACGGCTGCGGTACGTGTCGACTGGGACGCCGCCGCCGCGACCTTCGACGACGAGCCGGACCACGGGCTGCGTGCCCCCGAGGTGCGCGCGGCCTGGGCCGCCAGACTCCGGGCCTGGCTGCCCGGGCACCCCGCCGACGTGCTCGATCTCGGCTGCGGCACCGGCAGCCTGGCGCTCCTCGCCGCCGAGCAGGGACACCGTGTCACCGGAGTCGACCTGTCCCCGGCGATGGTGGAGCGGGCCCGCGCCAAGACGGCCGGGCGCGACGTGGCGTTCCTGCTGGGTGACGCGGCGGCACCGCCGGTCGGGGAGCGGCGCTTCGACGCCGTCCTGGTGCGCCACCTGCTGTGGACGCTGCCCGAGCCGGCCCGCGCGCTGCGGCACTGGGCCGGACTGCTGCGGCCCGGGGGCGGGCCGGGAGCCGCCTCCCGTGCCTCCGGCAGCGCGCAGGGCCATGCCCTCGATACCGGGGGAGGGCGGCTCGTGCTGGTCGAGGGCGTGTGGGGGACCAGCTCCCCGGTCGGCATACCCGCCGGCCGGCTGACCGCCCTCCTGGAACCGATCGCCTCCCAGGTGCGCGTGGAGCCGCTGTCGGACGACCCCGTGCTGTGGGGCGGACCCGTGACCGACGAGCGGTACGCGGTGGTCGCGACGGTGTGACGGTGTGACGGCGGGCGGTACGCGGCGGCGAGGCGCGAGCGGGGAGCGCGACGGCACGGGCCCGGACGGCCCGGGTGCCGTCGCCTCCCCCGGTCCGGCGGCGGCTCAGGCCAGCAGCGCCGCGAAGCGTTCCGTGCGGGCGAGCGCCTCCAGTTCGTCGAGCGCGGCCACGGCGGCGGCCGCCGCCCGCGGATCCGTCCGCGTCAGCCCGCTCTCGGCGAACTCGTCCTCGTCCAGCCGCCGTACGTCCGTGCCGTCCGCGGAGCGCCACAGGTCCAGGTCGAGATCCTCCACGACCAGTTCCGCGGCGGTCAGCACGGCCGGCCGGGCGATGTCGCAGTACCAGCCCTTGAGGGCGCCCGCGGGGTCGCGGACCTCCATCACCGCGTACCAGCGGTCCCGCCAGTAGTACTCGGTGAAGACGTCGCCCGGCTCGAAGCGCACGAAGCCGAAGTCACGGACGGCGCCGCCCGCGAACGGGGCACGCACGACGATCCGGGTCCCGTCGTCCTGGAGCAGTTCGGCGGGGTAACGGAGCTTCGTACGGCCCCTCTTGACGAGGACGACGTCCACCAGGCGTTCGGCGTCATCCGAGTTCGCGGACATGGCGCACCTCCGTCGCACAGATCTGGTAGCCGAACCACTTGTTGATCGCGATCATCGGGCCGTTGCCGGTGTCGTTGCCGGTGAGCGCCTCCGTGAACCCGGCGGCGCGGGCGCGGTGCAGGGAGTCGTTCTTGGCGAACTTGGCGAGACCGCGTCCGCGGAAGGCACGCGCGGTGCCCGTCATCACGGTGCCGTAGCGGTGCCCGCCGTCCGTGCGGGCCGCGCTGAACGCGGCGGGGCGCCCGTCGACCAGCACGACCGAGGTCAGCTCGGGACTGAACAAGGGGTGCCGCCAGGTCTCGGCGAGCCAGGCTTCGTAGTCCGTGAACTCGGTGTCGATGTCGCTCGGCTCGTCCGCCATCGTCTCCGCGTCCAGCGCGAACAGCGGGCGCGGGTCGTCGGCGAAGTCCGCGGCCGTGCGCAGTTCGACGCCCGGCGGCGGGTCCGGCAACGGGGGCAGCGCCGCGTGCGCCAGATCCAGCCGGAGGAAGTACGCGGAGCGCAGGGCCCGGTAGCCGTGCCGTTCCGCGAAAGCCCGGTTTCCCGGCTCGTCCAGCACCCAGCTCAGCAGCCGGCGCGCGCCCAGGGCCACCAGGTGTTCCTCGGCGGCACGCGTCAGCAGTCCGCCGGCGCCGCGCCCGGTCCGCTCCGGATCGACGTACACGTTGAGGCAGCCCTGGCCCGGTTCCGGGCTGTCGTACGCGATGCTCACCTGCGCGGTGCCGATGATCTCGCCGTCCTCCTCGGCGACGAGCCGGCGCAGCCCGGCGTCCGGGTGGGCATGGGCGATGTCGTGGGCGACGGATTCCGGAGTGAACAGCAGGTAGGGGAGGGCACGGTGCCGGACCCGGACGAAGCCGTCGAGGTCCGCACGCGTACCGGGGCGAAGATCGCGCACGAGCACAGTCATAGCGCCGCAGGCTACGGGGGGCGGGGGCCCTGGTGCCCGCCATTTTCCGCTGGGTGCGGGAGAATCGCGGGGTGACCTTGAAGATCCACATCGACGACAGCGTGCCTCCGTTCGAGCAGGTGCGGGCCCAGATCTCGGAGCAGGCGCGGGCGGGGGTGCTGCCGGTGGGCTACCGGCTGCCGACCGTGCGGGGGCTGGCCGAGTCGCTGGGACTCGCGGCGAACACGGTGGCCAAGGCGTACCGGGCGCTGGAGACGGACGGGGTGATCGAGACGCGGGGCCGCAACGGGACGTTCGTGGCGGCCGCCGGCCCGGCCGCGGCCCGCGAGGCCGCGACCGCCGCGCAGACCTACGCCGAGCGGACCCGTCGGCTCGGGCTCACGGAGGCGGAGGCGCTCGCGGCGGTGCGCGATGCGCTGCGCGCGGCCTACGGGACGGACTGAGCACGCTCGAACGGCGGGGTCGGCGCGGCTGGAATGGCGAGGTCGGCGCCGCTGCGACGGACACGGATGAGCGGCTTCCGGCGGACCGGCGGCGTGCCGCGGCTCAGCGGCGTGTGGCTCGCGGTGCGTCGCGCACCGTACGCGGCCCAGGAGCGCGTCGCCCAGGAGTGCGTGGTCCAGGAGGGAGCGGTCCAGGAGCGCGTGGTCCAGGAGGGCGCGGTCCGGCGGCACGCGGCTCAGCGGCGCGTGGCTGGACAGCGCGTCGCTCAGCGCCGTGCCGCGAGATCCGGGGTGCGGGTCACCGCCAGGCCCGCCTTCGCCGCCACCCTGGCGAAGGCCGTCGCGTCCGCCACCGCCGCTCCGCCGGGGTCGTTGTTGAAGTACGTGTGGACGTCGTCCGTGCCGGACCAGGTGGTGGCGACGCGGTCGGCCCAGGTCTCCAGGGAACGCCGGCCGTAGCGCGGCCAGGGGCGGGCGCGGCCCTCGTGGAGGCGGAGGTAGCCCCAGTCCGTGGTGCGCCACAGCGGGGTGACCGGGTGGGCCTGGACGTCGGCCCAGCACAGCGCGGCGCCCCTGGCCTCCAGGACCGCGCGGATCCGCGGCGTCCACCAGGAGTCGTGCCGCGGCTCGACCGCCACCCGGACGCCGGGCGGGAAGCACCCGAGGCAGCCGTCCAGGAGGTCCGGGTCGGCGCGCAGGGTCGGCGGAAGTTGCAGCAGGACCGGGCCGAGCCGGTCGCCGAGGCCCGCCGCGCAGTCCATCAGCCGCCGCACCGGCTCCTGCGGATCGCGCAGCCGCTTGATGTGCGTGAGGTAGCGGCTGGCCTTCACCGCGACCACGAAGTCCCGGGGCACGCGCTCCCGCCAGCTCGCGAAGTTCGCCCGCGTCGGCAGCCGGTAGAACGCGTTGTTGATCTCCACCGTGGCGAACCGCGCCGCATACTCCTCAAGCCACAGCCGGACCGGCCGGTCGGCCGGATACAGAACGCCCCGCCAGTCCCGGTACTGCCATCCCGACGTCCCGACGAACAGGGTCATATCTCTATGAAAGCACCGACGGCGACCCCGCACCGGGCCGACCGCGGGCCCGCACGAGCGCTGTCCGCCCCACCTCCCGCACGGGCCCGGACCGCCGTCTGTCATCGCCCCCGCACGGGCCGCCGTCCGGGGTGGCCCCTCACAGATACAGACCGGCGTCCGCCCCGTCGCGCGCGCCCGGCACCGAGGTCGGTGTCGTGCCGCGGCGCAGTGCGTACAACTCGGCCAGGGTCGCCCCGTTGTGGCCGATCCCCTCCTCCGTGCCCAGCCAGCCCACCGCCTCCCGGCGGGTCAGCGGGCCCACCTCGATGCGGGCCAGGCAGCGGCCGGGACGGACCACGGCGGGGTGCAGCCGCTCCAGGTCCTCGTTGGTGGTGACGCCGACGAGGACGTTGCGGCCCTGGCCCAGCAGTCCGTCGGTCAGGTTCAGCAGCCGCGACAGCGCCTGGCCCGCCGTGTGCTTGGCCTCGCCGCGGATCAGCTCGTCGCAGTCCTCCAGCAGGAGCAGCCGCCAGCGGCCCTTGCCCGCGGCGTCCTCCTCGCCGATCGCGATGTCCATCAGATAGCCGACGTCGCCGAAGAGGCGCTCCGGGTCCAGCACGCAGTCGACCTGGCACCAGTCCCGCCAGGCGCGGGCCAGCGTGCGCAGGGCCGAGGTCTTGCCGGTGCCCGGCGGGCCGTGGAGCAGCAGCAGACGGCCCGCGATGTGCTCCGGGGTCGTCTTCATCAGGCGGTCCATCGCCTCCGCCACCGGCGCCGTGTAGTTGGGCCGCACCTCTTCCCAGGTGCCTGCCGAGATCTGCCGGGTGGTGCGGTGCGGGCCGCGCCTCGGGGACACGTACCAGAAGCCCATGGTCACGTTCTCCGGCTGCGGTTCGGGCTCGTCCGCCGCGCCTTTCGTGGCCAGGTCCAGGACTTCCTTGGCCAGTTCCGCGCTGGTGGCCGTGACCGTGACGTCGGCGCCCCGGTTCCAGCGGGAGACCAGCAGGGTCCAGCCGTCGCCCTCGGCGAGCGTCGCGCTGCGGTCCTCGTCCCGGGCGACGCGCAGCACCCGGGCGTCCCGCGGCAGCAGGGTCACACCGGAGCGGACCCGCTCGATGTTGACCGCGTGCGAGTACGGCTGCTCGCCCGTCGCGAAGCGGCCGAGGAACAACGCGTCGACGACGTCGGACGGCGAGTCGGAGTCGTCGACGTTGAGCCGGATCGGCAGAGCGTCGTGCGGGTTCGCGGACATGCCGCCATGATCCGGCACGGCGGCCCCGTGCGCACCCGCTTTCCGAGGTGGGCGTGGAGTGTCGGATGCGCGAACGCTTCCCGGAGCGCCCCCGTCACCCCCTCCCTCCTGTGCGGAAGTTGTGTGTCCCCGAACCTGCCGCGCGCCCGTTTCCCGCCACTACTGTTGTCCTTGATGGGACATCATGGGGGGAATTCGGGGGGTGGGCGGTGGCGGCTCACCGTTCTGCTCGGCGCGGGCGTGGCCGCCCTGGCCCTGCTGCTGACCCTGGTCAACACGGTTCCGGACGGCGGCGGCAGCACCGCGGGCACCGCCCGTGACGGCGACGCGGCGCACGGCACGTCCGCTGCCCCCTCCGGTCGGCCGCGGCCGGCTGTGGGCTGGGGGTTCACGCACACCCAGTACAGCGCCGACCAGGGCGGCGCGGCCACCGGGCGGATCGAGAAGCTGCTGGCCGCAAGCCCCGGACTGCCGCAGAACCAGCACATCATGGGCTGGGGCGCCGACAACCCCGAGCCGGAGCCGGGGCGTTACGACTTCGGGGCACTCGACCGCCGTATCGACTTCATGCGCGCGTCCGGCGCCACCCCGGTCGTCACGCTGTGCTGCGCGCCGGACTGGATGAAGGGCGGCGAGGCGGGCGCCGGCCGTACGGACTGGAGCCGGACGGCCCTGGAGACCGCCCCGGTCCCGGACCACTACCAGGACTTCGCGGACCTCGCCGCCACCGTCGCCAGGCGGTATCCGGACGTCACCCACTTCGTCGTCTGGAACGAGTTCAAGGGCTTCTGGAACGACGCGGAGGGGCGCTGGGACTACGAGGGGTACACGGCGATGTACAACCTCGTGTACGAGGCGCTGAAGAAAGTCGACAAGGACATCCTGGTCGGCGGCCCCTACCTGGCGATGGACAGCGTCGACCCGCGCCGGAGCGAGGACGCCTCGGCGACCCTCAGGGGCGCCTGGGGCGCCATGGACCAGCGGGTCCTCGACGCCTTCGACTACTGGAACACCCACCGGGCCGGCGCGGACTTCGTCGTCGTCGACGGCTCCAGCTACACCGACGACGGCGACCCGCTGCCGGACGAGTTCGCCGCCACCGACAAGTTCACCGCCGTCGGCGACTGGTTGCGCCGGCAGACCCACGACCTGCCGCTGTGGTGGGCGGAGTACTACGTCGAGCCGGCCGACGCCGCCGACGAGCGCACGGGCTGGTCCGAGGCGCACCGGGTCGCGGTCCAGGCGGCCGGGATGATCGCGATGGTCGACGGCGGCGCCGACTCCGGTTTCTACTGGAATCCGGAGAAGAAACAGGGCACCGCCTGCGCCGGCTGTCTGTGGACGCCCACGGGCACCGCCGCGGGCGGCGTGCGGCTTCCGATGTACGACCTGGTCTCCCGGTTCGGCCGGGCGTTCCCGCCGGGAACCGCGTACCGGACCGTGTCCGTCGCTGCCGACGCCCGGCCCGACCTGCGTGTCCTCGCCACCGACAAGGTGGTCCTGGTGGTGAACACCCTCGCCCGGCCGGTCGGCGCGCGGGTCGACGGCGCGCGGCTCGACCTGCGGGCGTACGAGGTGAAGTGGCTCACCAGGCGGGCCAGGTGAGCCACGTGCGCCGGACGGGCCGGACGGGCCACGTGTGCCGGACGGGCCGGGTGCGCCCGAGGTGCCCGGCGGGTCCGGTCGGTCGCTGCGCGCCTCACTTCAGTGTCAGGAACCGCTGTACCAGCGCGACGAGGAACACCACGAGCAGCGGCAGCGAGAACCAGAAACCGCTCTGCACCAGGCGTTCCCGGCGCGGGCCGGGCCACATCGCGACCCGGACCGCCTCCCGCGCGGTCAGCAGTACGGCGAGCGCGACGGCCGCGAGGGCACCGATCACCGACCACGCCGTCCACGTCACCAGCGGCCCGGCCGGACCGGGGTCGGGCGCGGGCACCGCACCCGCGGGCCGTTCCCGCATGGCGTACAGCGTCACGTCCTGGTTGGCCAGGACCTTCGCCAACTCGGGCCGGTCGTCCAGGTGCCGGGTCAGCCGGGACTCCCAGGCCGCCGAGTAGCCCGCGTCCAGCTCCAGATAGGTGACCTGACTCCGGTTGACCATCAGATACGAGTTCGGACCCGCCTCCCGCAACGCCTCGACCAGCCCCGACACCAGCACCGGGTCGGCCGGCGCGAGCGTCGGCACGTAGTCGACCCGCTCCATGTCCCTGGCCCCCCATGGCAGGGCGGGCGTCACGTTGTCGACCGTGTCGTCGCTCAGCCACAGCAGCCGCACGGTCGGCTTGTCATGGGCGTACACATAGTCCATGGCCGCCACCTCGCCCGGCCTGATCCGCTCGAACGGCTCGTTGCCCCAGCGGGCCACCAGGAAGCCGCCCATCAGCAGCAGACCGGCCAGGAGAGCGGCCGACGGAGCGAGGCTCCTCCGGTCGCGGGCGCGTTCGGCCGCGGTCGCGCCGGTGCGCGGGAACAGCGCCAGGGCGGCCAGCAGGGCCGCGCCGGGCAGCGCGAACAGGAAGACGCGCAGCGCCATCTCGCCGCCGTACGACTGCATGCCGAAGCCGAGGAACGGGACGAGGGCCAGCACGGGCAGCGACCGCTCGCGGTACCTGTTCGCGTGCCGCCGCCACCAGCCCACGCAGGCCAGGGCCAGTACCCCGCCGGCCAGCAGCACACGCGCGTACAGCACCGGTTTGTGGCTCGGACTGCCGCCCTGGATACGGCCGGACACCGACGTCGAGACATTGCTGCCGACCCCGCCGACCCCGCCGAACAGCTCGTCGAAGTGCCCGGACCAGTACGGCTCGGCCAGGAGACCGACCCAGGCCGCGACCAGCACCGCGCACAGCAGCGGCAGGCCGCGCAGGTCCGATCTGCCGGTCAGGACCAGCACGGTGAGGACGCCCAGCATCATGAACGGGGTGAGCTGGTGGGCCGGCACGCTCGCCGCGTACAGGCCGAGCACCACCATGAGCAGCACCGCCCGCTGCCGCCGGTTCGTCGGCGCCACCTCCGCCTCGCCGGGGCGGAACCCGGTCCGGACGGCCCGCGGGGTGCGGAACCAGACGAGCAGCACCGCCACGAAGACGAGGTAGAGGAGGTAGGTGAAGCCCTGCGGGGAGAAGTAGTCCTGGCCGATCCAGCCGCTGAGCACGAAGATCCAGATGCCGGTCCACTTGGCCCGCCAGCTCGCCCGCAGCGACCGCACGAGCAGGAACAGCGGTGCCAGGTAGGCGAGTTGGACGGCGGTCGGCCACCAGCGGATGATCTCGGTGAAGTCCGTGACCCCGCAGACCTTGGCGACGAACGCGGCGACCGCGAAGAATCCCGGCCAGCTCCAGCGCGCGTCCAGGTCCGGTACGGCGGACCCGGTGCGGTCGATGTAGTCGATGAACCCGAGATGCTGCCAGGCCGTCGCGAACCGCGGCTCGGTCTCGACGACGGCCGGCAGGGCGTGCAGCGACACCACCGTCGCGAGCAGCGTCACCAGCAGCAGCGCGCGGTGCTCACGGCGCAGCCGGAGCAGCGAGGCGAACAGCGTGACCAGCAGCGCGGCCCCGACGAGCGTCGGCGGCGGCAGCACCGAGACCAGGCCGAGCCCGCCCATCCGGTCCAGGTCGGCCTCGCCGAGCCGCGCCGCCGGCACCCAGTACAGCAGCAGCGCGGCGACCAGCAGACAGCCGAGGACGACACCGGAGCGGGTCGGCGGCAGGATCCGGCGCGCGGGAGCCGGCGGCGACCCGGCGGCCGTCTCCCCGCCGGGCTCCGCCGGTTCGTCGGGCCCGGCGGGCTCCGGCACTCCGGCTCTCCCCCTCCGCCCTGCCGAGTCCGCCCTTGCCGTCCGGCCCACCGCCTTCGGTGCGAAGGCCGCACCGAACGGCGCGTCGGCCGCCGCCTCCCTCAGCGGCGATGCCTCGGCGCCCGGCTCCCTGCCGCACTCCCGGTTCCGGCCGTACTCCGGTACCGGTGCCGCCTCCGCGTCGGCCCACGTTCCCGCCTCCGCTTGCGTTCCCGCGCCGGCCCGCGTCCCCGCGCCGGCCTCGGCCTCCGTTCCCGAGTCTGTCCGCGTTCCCGCGTCGGCCTGCTCGCCCGCGTCGGCCTGCTCGCCCGCGTCGGCCCGCGGCCGAGGTGGCTCGGTCGGCAGGGCCCAGGCCGGCCGGTGGCCCGGATCCGCCGCCGGCGCGTCCGAGGGCGGAGTGCCGGGACCGGGACGCACGTCGGGGCGGCGCTCCTGGTGGTCGAAGCCGACGCGCACGCCGGGGGCGAGGGTGTCGCTGTCCGGCGCCCGGCCCGGCCCGCGCCCACGGAACCGGACGGCCTCGGGGGTCCCCCTGCTCGAAAGTCGAAAGAGGGGCAGCATCTCCAGATCGGCCAGGTCCCCGTCCGGCCCGGTCGCCGCGGGCACCTGCGCGGCCGGCCCGGCCCGGACCGTCCGCCACAGCCGGGGCGCGGCGATCGCCACGATCACCGCGAGGCTGGCGATCTCCGCGACCCCCGCCCCGGTCAGGCCCATCCGGGGGAGCAGCAGCAGCGTCAGCCCGAGCACCAGCACGCACAACAGGCCCTGCAACCAGGCGAGTCCGGCGGTCCGGCTCCGCGCGCGCAGCGTCGCGAAGTACGTCTCCATCACGACCCGCAGCAGGGCGCCCACGGCGAACCAGCGCAGCAGCGGGGTCGCCGCGTCCGCGTAGCCCGCGCCGAACACGCCCAGGATCCATGGCGCCCCGACGAACAGCAGCCCGCAGATCGGCAGCATGATCCGGGTCATCCGGCGCAGCGCGGCCCGGGCGTCGGCGGCCAGCCGCGCGGGGTCGTGCGAGCCCTCGACGGTCAGCGACGCGCCCATGTTGACGGCGAGCAGGTTGACGGTGCCGCCGATGGTGGTGGTGATGTAGAAGTAGGCGTTGTCCTCGGCGCTGACCTGCGCCGCGATGATCACCGGGACGAGGTAGACCACGGCGAGCGAGAACAGCGAGCCGGTGCAGTCCCCGGCGAGGAACCTGCCCATCTCCCCGGGCGTCGGCGGCCGTGCCCGCTCCCGCGTCGCCCGCACGTGCCGGGGCACCAGCCGGCGGAACACCAGCCAGCCCAGCGGCAGCACGGAGGTGGCGATCGCCGCGACCCAGGACACGAAGACCCCGGCCGTCGGGACCGCCGCGGCGAACGCGACCAGCAGGCCCAGCTTCACCGCCGAGAACACGGTGTTGCCCACCGGCACCCAGAGCGCGCTGCGCAGCCCGGTCAGCACGCCGTCCTGGAGGGTGAGCAGATTCCAGGCGACGACGGCCAGCACGAAGCCGAGGCCGGTCACCGGCCCGTGCAGGAACCGGTACGACGGCCCCCACGCGTCCAGCGTCATCAGGAAGACGCCCGCGGCCGGCGCCACCACCAGCGAACTGCCCGCGTACGTACGCAGGACCAGCCGTCCCGTGGCCCGCCCGGACACCGGGACGAAGCGGGCCAGGGCACCGGTCAGGGTGACCGCGGTGAGTCCCGCGAGGAGCTTCATCGCGGCGATCGCGGCGGACCCCTGGCCCACCGCGGACTCGGAGTAGTAGCGGGCCGCCGCGAGCCAGAAGCCGAGGCCGAGGACGGCGGAGACGCCGGTGTTCAGCATCAGGGCGTAGGCGTTGCGCAGCAGTTGGCCACCGCCGGGGGACCGGCCCCGTCCGGGCCGCCGCGGCCGGTGTCCCGGCTGCTCGGCAGCCCGGCCGCCGGGCGCCGCGGCCCCGGTGGCGGTCGTCGTGTCAGACACGGGAACGGCTTGCCTTCCGACGGACCCGGCGGGCTCCGCGGACCAGCGCGTACCCCTGGGTGAGGACACGGTCCTTGGCGAAGACGCGGGCGATCGAGCGGCCGAGGAGCAGCCGCTCGAACTCCTCGGCGTCCGTGCCGCGCCGCACGGTGAGCCGGCGCAGGGCGTACGGACCCTGGCGGCGGCGGGCCTGCGCGTTGCCGACGGCGAGCGCCTGCGCGTACCCGGCCGCCCGCACTGCCCGGCGCACCCGGCGGTCGGAGTAGCCGTACGGATAGGCGAACGAGACCGGGGCGCCGCCCAGTTCGTCGGCGACGATCCGCGTGCACCGGACCAGCTCGTGGCGCAGCGGCCCGTCGTCGAGCTGGTCGAGCTGCGGGTGGGTGTGGCTGTGCCCGCCGATCTCGACACCGGCGGCGGCGAGTTCGCGTACCTGGCGCCAGTCGAGCATGGTGTCCGGACCGCCTCCGGTGTCGTGGGCGCCCTTGATCCAGCCGGTGGAGACGAACAGCGTGGCCGGGAAGGAGTGCTCGGCGAGGACCGGCAGGGCGTGCCGGTGCACGCCCTCGTAGCCGTCGTCGAAGGTGATCAGGACCGGGCGGGCGGGCAGCGGCCGGTCCGAGCGCCAGCGTGCCGCGAGGTCGGCCGTGCCGAGCGGGGTCAGGCCCAGCTCGCCGATCAGCGCCATCTGCTCGGCGAACGCCTCCGGGGCGACCGACAGGACACGGGTGGCGTCGTTCGGCGCGGTGGCGATCGAGTGGTACATCAGGATCGGCACGGGTGCCTCAGTCATGTCCCTCCCCCTGGACGCGCTCGTCCGTCCCCCCGGTCACCGGTACGACCGGGGCCGCCGGGAACGGGGTCCCGCTCCGGCGTGCCCGGACGCTGCCCACCAGGTATCCGCCGGCCGCGGCGAGCACGCCCGCGACGACCGCGCCCGCCCGCCCGGCGCCGCCCGGCCGGGCCAGCAGGGCGTCCCGCAGGCCGCGGGCCACCGCGGCGGGCAGTACCCGGGTGGTGTACCGGCGTTCCGACTCCAGCCCCTTGGCCGCGCCGACGCTGCGCGTCACCAGGGCCTTGGACAGTCCCTCGGCGTACGCGCGCGTGCGGAAGTACGCGAAGTGCTCGCGCGCCTCGGGAACCCGGTGGTGGATCACGGCCCGGTCGTCGATCAGCAGGACCGCGTCCGGCCGGGCGCGGCCGAGCCGGATGCACAGCTCCGTCTCCTCGCAGCCCAGCGGCCGTCGGTCGCCGTCCCGGCCGATGCCGGTGGCGAAGCCGCCCGCCGCGTCGAACGCCGTGCGCCGGAACGACGCGTTCCCGCCCAGTACGTTGCGGACCCGGACCCGCCCCGGCGGCAGACCCCGGTAGGTGCAGCCCACCACCCAGTCGAACTCCTCCGGGAACCAGACCGGCCGCCGCCCGGACGCCCAGACCGGCACCGTCCGCCCGCCGACGGCCAGCACCCGCGGGTCGGCGTACCCCTCGGCGAAGCGGCGCAGCCAGTGCCGTTCGGCGACGGCGTCGTCGTCGAGGAAGGCGACGACCTCCCCGCGCGACGCCGCGATCCCCGTGTTGCGGCCGGCGGACAGCCCGCGCGGCCCGGCGTTGGCGAGCACCCGCACTCCTCGGCCCCCGCGCTTGCCCGCCCTGTGTTCGCCGCGTGCGCCGTACTCCTCGGCCAGTCGCTCCAGGAGCGCAGGGTTGTGGTCGACGACGAGGAGCGTCTCCAGCGCCGGGTACGACTGCTCGTGCACCGAGTCGACCGCCGCGAGGACGTCCTCCCAGCGGTCCTCGGTGTACGCGCAGATCACGACGGAGATGCCCGGACCGCTCAAGACACCTCTCCCCGGACCGAGTCGAGCGGGACCGCGTCGAGGCGTACCGCGTCGGGCGTCGGCGAACGGCGCTCGCGCCGACGCAGGTCACGGCGGTTGGAGCGTTCCCTCAGGATCACCTTGAGCACCCGCAGCCCGTCGCGCACCGCCCGCAGATTGCTGGTGCCGTGGATGCGGAGGTACTCGTGGCTGGGTATCTCCTGCACCCTCAGCCCCGCCTTGACCACTCTGATGTTCATCAGCGTCTCCACCTCGAAGCCCGTGCAGTCGAGGTCGATCGCGTCGAGACAGCGCCGCCAGAACGCGTTGTAGCCGTAGCAGAGGTCGGTGTAGCGGGCGCCGAACTTGCGGTTGACGACCGTGCACAGCGCCCAGTTGCCCAGTTTGCGGACGAAGGTCATGTCGTCGGTGCCGCCGCCGTTGGCGAAGCGCGAGCCCTTGGCGAAGTCGGCGCCCGAGACCAGGGCCGAGACGTACGAGACGATCTCCTGGCCGTCGGCCGAGCCGTCCGCGTCGACCATCACGATGATGTCGCCGGTGCACGCCCCGAACCCGGTGATCAGGGCGTCCCCCTTGCCCCTGCCCCGCTGCTCCACGACCTTGAGCCCGGGCCGGAGCCGACGGGCCACCTGCACGGTGTCGTCGGTGGAATTCCCGTCCACCAGCACCACTTCATGTATCCACTCGGGCAGGGTCTTGAAGACGTAGGGCAGATTCTCCGCCTCGTTCATGGCCGGAATCACGACGCTCACCGGCGGCGCGATGGCCAGGTGCGAGGAGATCGGACGGTATGTGCCGGAAATCGACGGATCTTGGCCCGAAGCGGTCGGGCGCAGAACGGAACTCATGAGTGGTGTCCCTCTCGTCCGGCGGACCGCCCTCCCCCGGGCGGCCCGGCTCTGATTCCGGTTCGAAAGGGGGGTACTCACTCACGGCACGGCGAATTGCTCTCTGTGCACGCGGGTGAGCTGCCAAAAGCTGGCCGGTTCGCCAAAGGCGGCGGACGGCAGCCGGTCGCGCGGCACGGCTCGGTCACCCGTACGGTCACCGAGCACGGCACCCCCCTACCGCGCCCCGCGCCGGAACGTCGCGGTCCTGGCCCTCCCCTGAAGCCGCGTGATGACGGTCCGATGCGGGTGAGATGTCTGACGGTATTGACGATTGAACCCGTATGGCAAGGCCCGGAACGAGACCTCACGTTTGAATTGGTTTGGCCATTACTCGCTTTTACGGGCCGTTACTCCTCGGCCCGAACGGATCTTTTGCATCCGTTCGAGAATTCCCTCGGCCAGGAGCAGCAGCAGACTGAACACGGTCACGGCCAGGATTCCGCCGTCCACCGACCAGCGGTGCACGGCGAGCATGCCCTGGGCCACCAGCATGTCGACGACGACCGCGCCCGCCAGCGAGACGAGCAGCCGGCCGAACGGATCCAGCCCGCGCAGCATCGAGGCGATGGCCGTGGTCGGCGCGGCGAGCAGGAAGAACAGGGCGAACGGACCACGCAGCGGCGACGCCGAACCGGTCAGCGCGAGCAGCGCGCCGACTCCGCCGACGGCGGCCGCGACCCCGGTGAGCAGCGGTGCCAGGTCCCTCCCCGGACCTGGTCGGGCCCGCTCGGAGCCGTCCGCCGAAGGTGCCTTGACGCGAATGGTGCGCATGGCCGACTTTGCCCCCCGAAGCGCCGGATGCCGGGCTTCAATGTCGCGCGGCGCCGCCGGACCGTCAAGATGCCGTGGCGCCCGCGCCGGTGACCGGGCCGCCCCTGGAGACACACGTTCCCCGGAGGCGCCGGCTGCCTCCGGGGAACTGGTGGTCGGACGGGTGCGGACCGGTGTTACGGCACGACCTTCAGGAGCTTGTTCGGCGAACCGGTGCCCACGCCGGAGAGCACGTTGGAGGTGGCGGCGTTCACCAGGGCCGTGGCGACCTGGGCCGGGGTGGCCGAGGCGTGGCCCGCGAGGTAGACGGCGGCGGCACCCGCGACGTGCGGGGTGGCCATCGACGTACCGGAGAGGACCGCGGTCGCGGTGTCGCTGGTGTTGTAGCCCGCCGTGATGCTGGAGCCGGGCGCGAACAGGTCGAGCACCGTGCCGTAGTTGGAGTAGCTTGCCTTGGCGTCGGTGTTGGTGGTGGCGCCGACCGTGATCGCCTCGGTCACCCGGGCCGGGGAGTACGAGGAGGCGTTGAGGCCGTTGTTGCCCGCGGCTATCGCATAGGTGACGCCGCTGGCTATGGAGTTGCGCACAGCGGTGTCCAGCGTGGTGGAGGCGCCGCCGCCGAGCGAGAGGTTGGCGACCGAGGGTCCGCTGTGGTTGGCGGTCACCCAGTCGATGCCCGCGATGACCCCGGCGGTGGTGCCGGAGCCGCTGTTGTCGAGCACGCGGACCGCGACGATCTTCGCCTTCTTGGCCACGCCGTAGGTGGAGCCCGCGATGGTGGTGGCCACGTGGGTGCCGTGACCGTTGCCGTCGGAGGCCGTGGTGTCGCCGTCCACCGCGTCGTAGCCGTAGGAGGCCCGGCCGCTGATCTGGGTGTGCGTGATGCGCACGCCGGTGTCGATGACGTACGCGGTCACCCCGCTGTCCGCGCTGTCCGGGTAGGTGTAGGTGCCGGAGAGCGGGAGCGAGGTCTGGTCGACGCGGTCCAGGCCCCAGGGGGCGTTGGACTGCGTCGTGTCGGTCAGGTGGACCGTCTGGTTCTGCTCGACGGAGGCTACCGCCGGGTCGGCGGCGAGTCTCGCGGCCTGGTCCGCCGAGAGGTTCGCGGAGTAGCCGTTCAGCGCGGCGCCGAACGTCTTCCGCACCGTGCCGCCGTACTCCTCGACCAGGTCCTTGCCGGTGCTCGACGCGGCCTTGATTCCGGTGCCGGTCTTCAGGGTGACGATGTAGCTGCCGTCCACCGCGTCGGGGGAGTTCGCGGCGAGCACCGTGCCGGTGGCCGGGGCGGCGTGCGCCGGGAGCGCGGTGAGAGCGCCCACGAGGGCGGTGGCGGCCACGCCGGTGAGGGTGGCGAGGCGGAACTTCCTACTGCGCAACTGTGCCATTACGAGGGGGTCCTCCTCCTGGCGGAGCGCGCCCGGGTCGGCGCGCTCGTGTGGGGGGTGCGGGCGGGATCGCCCGCACGGCCCCGGACCGTCGCGTTCCTTTCCGGGGCTGGGTAAAGCGTCGGTCGTCTACGGGCGTAGAACAAGGCTGTTGACGAGGTGTCAACAAAGCTGTCATGAACGCGAAATCACTCGATCGGTGAACGAGCGGAGTCGATCCGGTCCGGACCGGAAAAGAATTGGCATGAACACTTCCAGTCAACACGCGTAGCTGGTACCACAGTTGAGGCAGAGATCCTGCTAAAGGGAGGTTCCATGAGACGTTCCCGACTTACCGCATATCTCATCTCAACCCTCTTCGCCGTCGGCGCCGCCCTCACCGGGGCCGCCACTGCGCAGGCGTCCGAACTCGCGGCGGCCGGCGGCTACGTGGCGCTCGGCGACTCCTACTCCTCCGGGGTCGGGGCGGGCAGCTACATCAGCTCCAGCGGTGACTGCGACCGCAGCACCAACGCCTACCCCTACCTGTACAACGCGGCCCACGCCCCGTCGTCGTTCGCGTTCAACGCCTGCTCCGGCGCCACCACGGACGATGTCCTCGCGGGCCAGCTGGGCTCGCTCAACTCCTCCACCGGCCTCGTGTCCATCACCATCGGCGGCAACGACGCGGGGTTCGCCGACGTGATGACGACCTGTGTGCTCAACTCCGACAGCACCTGCCTGTCCCGCATCAACACCGCCCGGTCCTACGTCGCCTCGACGCTGCCCGGCAAGCTCGACACCACCTACTCGACGATCAGGGCCAAGGCCCCGTCCGCCCGTGTCGTCGTGATCGGCTACCCCCGCTTCTACAAGCTGGGCGCGACGTGCGTGGGCCTCTCCGAGACCAAGCGGTCCGCGATCAACGACGCGGCCGACTACATGAACAGCGTCATCTCCCAGCGTGCCGCCGCCCACGGCTTCGTCTTCGGCGACGTCCGCACCACCTTCACCGGCCATGAGATCTGCTCCGGCGACTCCTGGCTGCACAGCGTGAACTGGCTCGACATCGGCACCTCGTACCACCCCACCGCGGCCGGCCAGTCCGGCGGCTACCTGCCGGTGCTCAACAACAACGACTGATCCGTCAGGGCGCGCAGGACGGATCCGAGGGAGAGTCCGAAGGTGAAGCGGAGGCCCCGTCCGGCGGGGTCTCCGTAGCCGTGCACGTCACGGAGCACGAAACCGGGCCGGACCTCGCCCGCACCGGAGCGCGTACCTCCATGCCGATCGCGTTCTCGGCCGTCCCGCTTTCCGAGGACGCGGTGCCGGGCGGACCCGGGCACGTGAGATCGCCCACGTTCTCGTCGCCCCGATGTCCGTGCGACCGGTGCGGTGCGCGCGCCCCTGTGCGCGTCCGCGTCCCCCCGGTCCCACCGCCGGTGACACGCCCTCGGGCCTAACCGGACGCAGCGGGTCCATGTCGTCACTCGCCGTGACCGTCAGTCGGTCTGTCGCACTCTGTGGCCCACCAGTCAGCCCGTTGCGCAACTCGCCCTGAAATCGGTCGGATTCGGAGAGTAATCGTCAACCTCCTTACGGGGAAGGTGAATACTGTGGGCGTGATACCCGAGTGGCCGCATGGGGCGATAGGGTTACCCTGCCCGCGCCGGGTGGACTCGTTACGGGTGGGGAGTGACATGGAGCAGATAACAGTGCGAAGCAGGGCGAGGGTCCCTGCGATCACCTGCGGGAGCAGTGCGAGCAGTTCGCGCCTCGACCGCCATCTCTCGGTGCTGGCGGGTCCCGCCATACCGCAGCAGAAGGCGGCCGAAGCGACATCGCTGATGCGTGAGCTGACCGCACGTGACTCCAGGCAGGAGTGCAGCGACCGGGACACGCGCGTGCGTCGTGTCTCCCTCTTCGCGCCGCTGCGGCGGCTGCGCCGCTCGCTGTTCGGCGGCAACAAGCACTGACCGACGGGCACCTGCCCGGGCCGCAAGCCGCCTCGGCGTACCGCTGCGATCTCGTCGTCCGTCATCCCCACGGCCACGCAGCGGCGCCGCGGCGTGCTGTCCGAGCGCCCGCACGTCCCCCGTCCTCGCCCGGCAGCGAACGGGGGACGGCATCGACACCACCGACCACATCGACGGTCACACCCCGGCCCGCTCGGCGTCCCCGCCTCCCACCACCGCTCCCGGCAGCCGGCGGCCGGTCCCTACGGCCGGCGAGGGTGTGCGCCGTTCACCGCTCGCCGTGCGCGTACCGGCGTACGGCGAGCGGCAGGAACACCGCGATCAGCACGACGCTCCACAGCAGTGACCCGGCGACCGGATGGGCGACCGGCCAGGCGGCACCCGCCGGGACCGGAGCATTGCCGAACAGGTCCCGCAGGGCGGTGGTCACCGCGCTGATCGGATTCCACTCGGCGAGCGTGCGCAGCACGCCCGGCAGATTGTCGGTGGGAATGTAGGCGTTGGACAGCAGGGGCAGGACGAAGGTCGCGGCGCCGAGCTGCCCGGCGGCCTCCTCGCTCCGGGTGAGCAGGCCGAGAAGCATCCCGATGCTCGTACAGGCGAACCGGAACAGCAGCAGCAGGCCCACCGCCGCCGGCACCCCGGCCGCCGGACCCTCGACCCGCCAGCCGACCGCCAGCCCGACCAGCAGCAGTGGCACCGTGCCGAGCGCGGAGACGGCCAGGTCCGCCACGGCCTGGCCGAGCGGCACGGCGGCCCGGCTCACCGGCATCGTCAGGAAACGGTCGGTCACGCCCCGGTGCCAGTCCTGGGCGGCCTGGAACATCCCCGTCATGATCCCGCCCGCCGCGGTCGCCGCCAGCAGCCCCGGGAGCAGGAAGGACCGGTACTCCCGGCCGGGCATGGCGAGCGCGCTGCCGAAGACGTAGCCGAAGAACAGCAGCATGTTCACCGGCATGACCTGGGTCAGGACCGTGACCCCCGGACTGTTGCGGACCCGGCGCAGTTGCCGGCCCGCCATCGCGGCACCGTCGTGCAGCAGCGCGCTCATGCCGCACGCTCCTTCCGGCAGCCGCCGTCGGGGGCCGTCCGCTCGCCGCTCCCGGTGCGCTCACCGGCCGGACCCCCCGTCGTCCCGCCGGTCAGCCGGAGGAAGACGTCGTCGAGGGTCGGCGGGCGCAGCCGGGCGTCCAGCAACGGCACGCCCGCCGCGTCGAGTTCGCGCACCAGACGGGGCAGGGTCAGGGTGGCGTCGGTGGTGACCGCGCCCACCGTGTGCCGCTCGTGGTCGAGTGCCGGTTCGTGGCCGGTCAGCCGGTCCAGGACACCGGCCGCCCGCACCAGCGCGTCGGTGTGCGCGACGACGACCTCGGCGTAGGAGCCGATGACGGCCTTGAGTTCGGCGGGCGAACCGGTGTGCGCGACCCGGCCCCGGTCCAGCAGGGCGACCCGGTCGGCCAGCCGGTCGGCCTCCTCCAGGTACTGCGTGGTCAGCAGCACGGTGGTGCCCTCGGCCGCCAGTTCGCGCACCGCGTCCTGGATCCGGTTCCGGCCGGCCGGGTCGAGACCGGTGGTGGGTTCGTCCAGGAAGATCACGTCGGGGCGGCGGACGAGGCTCGCCGCCAGGTCCAGCCGGCGCCGCATGCCACCCGAGTAGGTGGCCGCCCGCCGGTCGGCGGCCTCGGTCAGGCCGAACCGGTCGAGCAGGTCCGCGGCGCGCTCGGCCGGGCCGCGCACCCGGTGCAGGCGCGCGAACAGCCGCAGGTTCTGCCGTCCGGTGAGGTCGCCGTCGATCGACGCGTACTGCCCGGTGACAGCGATCCGGCGGCGTACCGCCGCGGCCTCCCGCACGAGGTCGTGCCCCGCGACCCGGGCCGAACCCGCGTCCGGCCGCAGCAGCGTGGCGAGCAGCCGCACGGCCGTCGTCTTCCCCGCCCCGTTCGGGCCGAGCAGTCCGCAGACCGTGCCGCGCGCGACGGCCAGATCCAGTCCGCGCAGGGCGTGCACGGTGCCGAACCGCTTTTCCAGTCCTTCACTAAGTACAGCGTACGTAGTATCCATGGGTCGACCATAGCGCACTACGTACGCCGTACGTAACTAGGATGGGAGTGCGAGGTGATGATCCATGGCAGCCCGAGGGGCCGTTCCCGAAGTGATCTGGGCCCGTCCCGAGCGCACGGGACGTGGCCCCAGACCGGCGTACACCCGCGCGGACATCGCGGGCGCTGCCGTGCGGATCGCCGACGCGCACGGTCTCGACGCGGTCTCGATGCGGCACGTCGCGGCCGAACTGGACTGCGGCACCATGTCGCTGTACAACTACGTCCCCCGCAAGGAGGACCTGTACGAGCTGATGGTGGACGCGGTCAGCGGCGAGCACGAGCTGTGGCGGCCCGACGGGGACTGGCGCGCGGACATGAACCAGGTGGCGCGGCAGACGCGCGCCCTGATGCACCGGCACACCTGGCTGCCGCGGCTGATGTCACCCGTCTACGGCTTCAGCCCGAACGCCCTGCGCTATCTCGAACACTGTCTGGTCTGCCTGGAACCGCTCGACGCGACCTCCGGCACGAAGCTGGAACTGATCGCGATGCTCAACGGCGTCGTCACGACCTACGTCAGGAACGAACTGGAGACCGCGGAGCGCACCCGCTCGCTGCCCTGGACCCAGGAGCAGGAGGACGCGGTCCGCATCGCCTACCTCGGCGGCCGGATCGCCTCGGGCGACTATCCGCACCTGGCCGCGGCCTTCGCGGAGGATGCCGGGCCGATCGATCTGGAGGCGGTCTTCCAACGCGCCCTGGACCGCGTCCTCGACTCCTTCGCCGCGTTCGCCTGAGCGCCCCGCCGGCCGGGCGGGGCCTGCGGTCGTCCGTGCCCCGCGGCACCGCCGGCCTCCAGGGGCTTCGTCCGGCCCGTTCAGATCAGCGCGAACTGGCCCTCCGGGCCTTCCTCGTGGTGGTCGAGGACCGAGGCCGGCCGGCGGGACGAGTCCGGCGGCGGGAGCACGGCCGCCGCGCGCAGCTCCGCTGCCGTGATCGGTGAGGTCACCGTCAACTCGGACATCTCCGAGCGCAGTTCCGCCAGCAGCGCCAGCACCGTGATCAGTTCGAGCAGTTCCGACGTCCAGGTCTGCGGCCAGACCGCCGGGCGGACGGCGGCCAGGGTGCCGGGCGCGGCCCCGGCCGTCCGCGCGGTGAACCACTCCTCCAGCACCCGCACTCCGGACACCTCGAAGTCCCAGGCCCCGGGCGGGACCGGCGCGATGCGGCCCTCGTCGAACCGGAGGCACTCCTCGTCCCGGTCGTAGCCGACGGTTTCGGGGCGCGGCGGAAGCGGGGCGCGAACGTAGGGGCGACGGCCGCCGGGGAGCTTGGGGCGCTCGCCGTCGCGGCGCATCAGCCACAGCAGGCGACGGCCCAGTGCCACCCCCCGCGACCACAGTCCGGGGTCCTCCGTGAGCGGCACCGCCGGGCCCGGACGGGCCGCCGCCAGCGCCCAGGCCAGCACGTCCAGAGGCGTGGGGGACAGGCCCAGACGGGTGCCCAGATGGTCCAGCAGGCCGGGCGCCAGATTGGGCTCGTGGCCGCCCGGCCGCCGGTACAGCGGCCGGATGCGGCCCGGGCGCAGGACGGGCAGCAGCGACGTCGCCAGGAGCAGCGGTCCCGGTCCCTCCTCGGCCGTCTCCACGGCGAACACCTGGTGTCCGTCCGTCACCCGCCACAGCTCCGGGCGGGCCGAGTCGATCAGCCGCTGGTCGGGGATCAGCCACTGCTCGTCGAAGGGCGCGGCGAGCACGCGGACCGGCTCGGGGCACGGGCCCGCCGCCCGCGCCAGCCGCTCGGTGCCACTGGGCTGGCCGGGCAACTGGCCGACGGCCGAGTGCAGCGTGCGCGAACGGGTCGGCTCGAACAGGGTCTCCCGGTCCGGACCCGCGGCCTTCACCAGGGCGTCCCAGCGGGCCCTCAGGGAACCGGCGTCGGGGGCCGCCGGCCACCCCCGGCCGATCCGCGGCGGTGCGACGGACCACGGCATGAGGTCCGCGAGCAGCGGAGCGTCGTCGTGCGTCACGCTGGGCATGGTACGACCTTCCGTGCGCGGGCGGGCCCGGAGCCGGCGGGGTCAGGTGGCTTCGAGAGTGACCGTGAAGGAGAAGCGGTCCCCGCGGTAGTGGATGACCGCCACGTCCAGGACCCGGCCCGCCGCGTCGTAGATCACGCCCGTGTAGTGCAGGATCGGGCTGAGCAGCGGCACTTGGAGCAGCCGTGCCGTCTCCGGGTCGGCGAGCCGGGCCTCCACGGTGTCCGTGATGCGGCCGATGTCCGCGCCCACGACGTCCCGCAGCACCTTCGTCATCGGCCAGCGGACGAGGTCCTCCGGGTCGAAGTGCCGGGCCAGCGAGGGACGGACGTAGTTGCGGGCGTGGTTGGTCGGCTCGCCGCTGCCCTCGTCGCACCGCAGCCGGTGGTACGTCTCCACCTCGGCCAGGTCCGGGAAGTACTCGCTGAGTTCGCCCGGCACCGCCGCCGGACCGCGGTCCAGCAGTTCGGTCGTCATCCCGGACTGCTGGGCCACGATCGCGTCGACCGAGCCGAGCAGCCGCACCGGGGAGCCCCGCCGTGCGCCGGGCTCGATGAACGTGCCGCGCCGCCGGTGCCGGCTGATCAGCCCCTCGCCCTCCAGCTCCTTCAGCGCCTGCCGCATGGTCAGCACACTCACCCCGTAGTGCTCCGCCAGCCGTTCCTCGGTGGGCAGCCGCAGCGAGTCCTGGGGTGAGCGGCCGAGTATCGAGGCGCGGAGGGACTGCGACACCTGATACCAGAGCGGCAGCTTGCGGTTCAGGACGATCGAGTCCGGGGCGAATGATGTCACCGGGCTATCCGTACCTGTCGCGACCGTTCAGCGCAACGGGCGGAAGTGCCGTTCGATGCCCCGCCAGACGCCGTCGTAGTCCTGCTGGAGGTGGTCCGCGCGGGCCGCCTGCGCGGTGAGCGTGACCGGCCAGCGGGTCTCGAACATGAACGCGAGGCCGTCGTCGATCCGCTGCGGCTTCAGTTCGGCGGCGCTCGCCCGGTCGAACGTGGCCCGGTCCGGGCCGTGCGCCGACATCATGTTGTGCAGCGAGCCGCCGCCCGGCACGAAGCCCTCCGCCTTGGCGTCGTACGCGCCCTCGACCAGGCCCATGTACTCGCTCATCACGTTCCGGTGGAAGTACGGCGGCCGGAAGGTGTCCTCGCCCACCAGCCAGCGCGGCGCGAACACCACGAAGTCGACACCGGCGAGCCCGGGGGTGTCGGACGGCGACGTGAGCACCGTGAAGATCGACGGGTCCGGGTGGTCGTACGAGATGGTCCCGAGCACATTGAAACGGCGCAGGTCGTAGACGTACGGGACGTGGTTGCCGTGCCAGGCGACCACGTCGAGCGGCGAGTGGTCGTAGACGGCGGTCCACAGGTTGCCGCAGAACTTGTTCACCACCTCCACCGGTCCCTCGACGTCCTCGAACGCGGCGAGGGGCGCCCGGAAGTCACGGGCGTTGGCCAGCCCGTTGGCGCCGATCGGACCGAGGTCCGGCAACTGGAACGGCGAGCCGTAGTTCTCGCACACGTAGCCGCGGGCGGTGTCGTCCAGCAGTTCCGCGCGGAAGCGCACCCCGCGCGGAATCAGCGCCACGTGGCCGGGCTCCGCACGCAGCAGGCCGAGTTCCGTGCGCAGCAGCAGCCCGCCGCGCTCCGGCACGATCAGCAACTCTCCGTCGGCGTCGCCGAAGACCCGTTCCATCGAGGCGTTGGCGTGGTAGAGGTGCACGGCCATGCCGCTGCGCACGGTGGCGTCGCCGTTGCCGCCGAGGGTCCACAGCCCGGCGAGGAAGTCCGTTCCGGCGGGCGGCTCCGGCAGCGGGTTCCAGCGCAGCCGGTTCGGGTCCGGCGCCGTCTCGGCGAACGGGGCCGTGCGCAGCCCGCCGTTGTCGGCGCGGGTGAACGCCGGGTGCGCGGCGGACGGGCGGATGCGGTACAGCCAGGAGCGGCGGTTGCGCGCCCGCGGCTCGGTGAACGCCGTGCCGCTCAACTGCTCCGCGTACAGCCCGAGCGGGGCGCGTTGCGGGGAGTTGCGGCCCTCCGGCAGGGCGCCGGGCACCGCCTCCGAGGTGTGCTCGTTGCCGAAGCCGGAGAGATAGGCCAGTCCCTCGGCGGTCTTGCGCGCGTCCTCACTCATGATCGCTCCCTCGCGAACCCGGATCCGGTGCCCTCGCCATTCCTATGGATCACCATAGGAATATGGTTGCGCGGGCACAAGGTTTTCGCGCGTCCTGCGACCGACGGACGGTCCGGCTGCTCCCTGAGAGGGAGGACGCCGGCCGGAACCCCCGACTCCAGGGGGATCCGGGGTCCCGCACCCGTGTTCTACGCTCCCTCGCATGCCGTGGACCCGTGGAACGCTCAGCGCGCTCGCCGTCTGTGTCCTGCTGTCGGTCGGCGTGGCGGGATGCGGGACGGGTGCGGCGCACGACGGGGGCGGCGCGAAGCCGTCCGTGCCGGCGGGCCGGCTGCTCGACAAGAGGGACGACCAGGACCGGCGCTACCGCGAGGTGCCCGAGGACGGCGCACCCGGCGTCGGCATCGAGGTGACCCCGGACGCCGTCGGCGGCTGGGACGTACGGCTGACCGTCCACGACTTCCGGTTTTCGGCGGACGGCGCGACGGAGCGGGCCCGGACCGGGCGCGGTCTCGCCAACCTGTTCGTGGACGGCGAGCAGGTCGCCCGGCTGCGCACCCCGGGCCACCACCTCGCCGCCCGGCTCATCCCGCAGGGCACCCATCAGATCACCGCGCGCCTGTACGCCGACGACGGCACGGTGTGGGCGGTGCACGGCAAGGCGGTCGAGAGCACCGCCGACGTCACCGCGTCGGGGGCGGAGACCGGGTCCGGATCCGGCCCCGGATCCTTGCCGGCCGGCTCGCCGGGCGTCGGGACTGCCCCGGCCCCGACCGTCTCACCGGGCGCACCGGCGGTGGGGAGCGGCGCCGGCAAGTGAACCCGACGGACCCGGTGCCCGGCGAGACGGCGCGGCCCGGGGGAGCGGGGGCGGCCTTGAGGAGCGGGCGGCAGCCCTGGGGGGTGGTTCGGCCGGGAAATCGGGGCGGTCCTGAGGGTGGTTCGGCCGGGGGACCGGCGGCGACCCCGACGGGTGCCGCGTCCAGGGGGAGCGGTGCGGTGCGGCGGTCGTGCGCAAGGGCGCGGGTGGGGGTGGACGCACGGGCCGTCGACCTCCGTACTGTGGGGAGAGGTTCACCGGATTCCGCCCGAAAGGCATCATGAAGCCCGTGCCCGACGCGACATCGCTGCGCCGCGCCCCCGTCCAGCGGCGCAGTGCCGAGCGGCTGACCAGGATCCTGGACGCCTGCGCCGACCTCCTCGACGAGGTCGGCTACGACGCCCTCAGCACCCGGGCCGTCGCGGCGCGCGCCGGCGTGCCCATCGGCTCCGTGTACCGCTTCTTCGGCAACAAACGGCAGCTGGCGGACGCCCTCGCCCAGCGCAACCTCGAACGCTACTCCGAGCGCGTCACCCGGCGCCTGAAGGGCGCCCGGCCGGGCGGCTGGCGGGCGGCCGTGGACGCCGTGCTGGACGAGTACCTGGCCATGAAGCGCACCGCGCCCGGCTTCTCCCTGGTGGACTTCGGCAACCAGATCCCGGTGGGCGACCGGCCCGCGGAGCCCAACCACCGCGTCGCGGAGAACCTCACCGCCCTGCTCGCCGGCTATCTCGGCCGCGTCCCCGACGCGGAGTTGCGACGGATCTTCCTGGTCGCCGTGGAGACCGCCGACACCCTCGTGCACCTCGCCTTCCGGGTGGCCCCGGAGGGCGACGAGGCGATCATCGCCGAGACCCGGGAACTGCTGCGCGCGTATCTGGCGCGGGTGCTGGACTGACGGCCGGGGCGTGCGGACGGATTCCGGGTCCGTCCCGCCACCACCGACCGCCACCGGCCGTCGTCGGCGCCGGTCCCGTCCCGGGCGACGCCCCACGACCCCTGGCGCCAGAAAACTAACATCGCTAGTTTGTGGTCGGACGACCGGCCGCCAGGAGGACGCACCATGAAGGCACACGACGCCCTGTACATCGACGGCGCCTGGCGCCCCGCCGCGGGCCGGGACGTGATCGAGGTGGTGAACCCCGTCGACGAACAGGTCGTCGGCCGGGTCCCGGCGGGCACCGCCCCGGACGTCGACACCGCCGTGCGCGCCGCCCGGGCCGCCCTCCCCGGGTGGGCGGCGACCGCGCCCGCCGACCGCGCCGCCCGGCTGGCCGCCCTGCGGGACGTCCTGACCGCCCGCAAGGAGGAGATCGCGGAGACGGTCACCGCGGAACTGGGCGCGCCGCTGGAGTTCTCCCGTGCCGTCCACGCGGGCCTGCCGATCTCGGTCGCCGGTTCGTACGCCGAACTGGCCGCGACCCACGTCTTCGAGGAGCGGGTCGGCAACTCGGTCGTCCACCACGAACCCGTCGGCGTCGTCGGCGCGATCACCCCCTGGAACTACCCCCTCCATCAGATCGTCGCCAAGGTCGCCCCGGCGCTGGCCGCGGGCTGCACGGTGGTCCTCAAACCGGCCGAGAACACCCCGCTCGTCGCCCAGCTGTTCGCCGGGGCGGTGCACGAGGCGGGCCTGCCCGCGGGCGTGTTCAACCTGGTCACCGGGCTCGGCCCGGTCGCCGGACAGGCCCTCGTCGAGCACCCGGGCGTCGACCTGGTCTCCTTCACCGGCTCCAGCGCCGTGGGCCGGCGGATCGGCGCCGCCGCGGGCGCGGCCGTCAAGAAGGCCGCCCTCGAACTCGGCGGCAAGTCCGCCAACGTCATCCTGCCCGGCGCCGACCTCGCCCGGGCCGTGGCCGTCGGCGTCGCCAACGTGATGGCCAACTCCGGGCAGACGTGCAGCGCCTGGACCCGGATGCTCGTGCACACCGACCAGTACGACGAGGCCGTGGCGCTGGCGACGACCGCGGCGGCCAAGTACGGCGACCGCATCGGCCCGGTGGTCAGCGCCGAGCAGCGGGCCCGGGTGCGCGCTCACATCGAGCGCGGGAGGGCCGAGGGCGCCCGGCTGGCCGCGGGCGGCGCCGACGCCCCGCGCGAGAAGGGCTACTTCGTACGCCCCACGGTGTTCGCAGACGTGACACCGGAGATGAGCATCGCGCAGGAGGAGATCTTCGGCCCGGTCCTCACGATCCTCCGCTACGCCGACGAGGAGGACGCGCTGCGCATCGCCAACGGCACGGTCTACGGCCTGGCCGGCGCCGTCTGGGCGGGCGACGAGGCACGGGCGGTGGCCTTCGCGCGGCGCATGGACACCGGACAGGTCGACATCAACGGCGGCCGGTTCAATCCGCTCGCCCCCTTCGGCGGCTACAAGCAGTCCGGAGTGGGCCGGGAACTGGGCGCGCACGGGCTCGCCGAGTACCTCCAGACCAAGTCACTCCAGTTCTGAGGGAGTTCAGCAGCCATGGCCGTACGAGCCGCCGTCCTGCCCGCCGTCGGGGCCCCGCTGGAGATCACCGAGATCGACCTGCCGGACCCCGGTCCCGGCCGGGTCCGGGTGCGCCTGGCGGCCGTCGGCGTCTGCCACTCCGACCTGTCCCTGTCCGACGGCACCATGCGGGTGCCGGTCCCGGCCGTCCTCGGCCATGAGGGCGCGGGCACGGTCGTCGCCGTGGGCGAAGGGGTCACCGGGGTCGCGCCCGGCACCCCCGTCGTCCTCAACTGGGCCCCGTCCTGCGGCCGCTGCCACGCCTGTGCGCTCGGTGAGGTGTGGCTGTGCGCCAACGCCCTGAACGGCGCCGCCGAGGTGTACGCCCGCACCGTGACCGGCACCGACCTGCATCCCGGCCTCAACGTGGCCGCGTTCGCCGAGGAGACGGTGGTCCCGGCCGCCTGCGTGCTGCCGGTGCCCGACGGAGTGCCGCTCGCCGAGGCCGCCCTCCTCGGCTGCGCCGTCCTGACCGGCTACGGCGCCGTGCACCACGCGGCGCGGGTGCGGCCGGGGGAGACGGTCGCGGTGTTCGGGGCCGGCGGAGTGGGCCTCGCCGCACTCCAGGCGGCGCGGATCGCGGGCGCCGCGCGGATCGTCGCCGTCGACGCCTCCCCGCACAAGGAGGAACTGGCGCGCGGCGCGGGCGCCACCGACTTCCTCCTCGCCGACGCCACCGTTCCCCGCCGGATCCGGGCCCTCACCGACAAGCAGGGCGTCGACGTCGGCATCGAGTGCGTGGGCCGTGCGGCCACCATCCGGGCCGCCTGGGAGTCAACCCGCCGCGGCGGCCGGACCACGGTGGTCGGCATCGGCGGCAAGGACGAGCAGGTCACCTTCAACGCCCTGGAGATCTTCCACTGGGGCCGTACCCTGACCGGCTGCGTCTACGGCAACAGCGACCCGGCCCGCGACCTGCCGCTCCTCGCCGAGCACGTACGCGCCGGCCGGCTGGACCTGTCCGCGCTGGTGACGGACCGCATCGCCCTGGCGGACATCCCGGCGGCCTTCGACAACATGCTGACGGGCAGGGGCGGCCGGGCGCTGGTGCTCCTGTGAGCGCCGAGCCGGTACCGCGCTGACGTGCCGCTCGGCGCGGCCGTGCCGGACCGGCAGGGCGCAGGGTGGCGGGGCGATGCCCGGCAGTTTGGCTCAGCGCAGTGTGCCGGGGGCGATGCCCAGCAGTCGCGACAGCGCGTGTTCGCCGGCGTCCGTCACCTTCACGGCGCGCCCGGAGCCGATGCGCACGCACCAGCCCGCGTGCAGGGCGTGCCGGCACAGTTCGGCGCCCGCGACGCCCGCCAGGTGGGGGCGGCGCTCGGTCCAGTCGAGGCAGGCACGGGCCAGCGGCCGGCGGCCGGTGCGCGGCAGCCCGATGCCGACGTCGCCGAACCACCGGTGCCCCGCGTCCGTGAGCGCGAACCCGCTGGTCCGCTCCGCCTGCGCCGGTCGTGGCGCCGCCGCGACCGGTACGGGGGGACCGGCCGCGGCGGCGTCCGTCGGACCGCCGGTGACCCCGAGCAGCCCGCGCCCGGTCAGCGCGTCGGTGATCGCGATGCCGAGCCGCCCGGCGAGGTGGTCGTAGCAGGTGCGCCCGCGGGCCAGCGCGGATCCGGCGCCCGCCTCCCGCAGCGTGCGCGGGCGCCGTGCCGCCGCCTCGGGGCCGACCCGGGCGGTCAGCTCCTCGACGAGCTGGGCCACCCGCTCGTCGGCGAGCCGCACATACCGATGCCGCCCTTGCCGTTCCTCGGCGAGCAGCCCGCCCGCGACCAGCTTGCCCAGGTGCTCGCTGAGCGTGGACGCGGCGACCCCGGCGTGCCGGGCGAGTTCGCCGTTGGTCCAGGCCCTCCCGTCCAGCAGAGCCAGCAGACAGGCCGCCCGGGTCTCGTCGGCGAGCAGTCCGGCGAGCGCCGCGAGTCCCGGGGCCCGAGGGTCTTCGACGGTCATGTCCCCAGGATCACCCATGGACGGTTCGGCCGCCGCCGAACCGTCACCGCACCGGCCTGCCGCATCGCCGCCCGGGTCCCCGTCACCGCGTCGCCCGCACCGTCACCGCACCGGGTTCGCCGTGGCCCCCACCCGGCCGTGCCGTCACCGCGCCGGCCGCGCGACCCGCTCGTACTGCTGTGCCAGCCCGTCCAGCAGGGCCGTCAGCCCCGTCTCGAAGGCCCGCTCGTCGATCTTCTCCTGCTGTTCGGCCAGGCGGTGGGCCTGTCCCAGGTGCGGGTAGTCGGCGGGGTCGTAGGCGCTCTCGTCGTCCACGAATCCCCCGGCGAACGAGCCGAGCGCCGAGCCCATGACGAAGTACCGCATCAGCGCGCCGATGGAGGTGGCCTGCGCGGGCGGCCAGCCGGCGTCGACCATCGCGCCGTAGACGGCGTCGGCGAGGCGCAGCGCCGCGGGCCGGCGGCCGGGACCGCGCGCGAAGACGGGGACGAGGTGGGGGTGGTCGCGCAGGGCGGCCCGGTAGGAGACGGCCCAGTCGTGCAGCGCGGCCCGCCAGTCCCGGCCGTCCTCGAACATCGACAGGTCGACCTGGCCGCTGACCGAGTCGGCGACCGCCTCCAGGATCTCGTCCTTGGTGCGGAAGTGGTTGTAGAGCGAGGGCCCGCTCACGCCGAGTTCGGCGGCGAGCCGGCGGGTCGAGACGGCCGCGAGGCCCTCCGCGTCCACGAGTTCCCGTGCCGTCCGGACGATCCGGTCGGTGCTGAGGAGGGGCTTGCGCGGTCGGGCCATGGCGCACATAGTAGGGCTGAGACAAAAAACTAGCAGTGGTAATTTAAAGTCCTGGTGTGGCACGGCAGGGCCGTCGCGTTCAGGAATCCGTCTTCCGCAGGGGTGATCTCGTGGTGAACCTGGGACTCAGCGAGGAGCAGACCGCCGTCCGGCAGCTCGCGCGGGACTTCGTGGAGCGCGAGATCACCCCCCACGCCACCGCCTGGGACCGGGCCGAGGAGGTGGACCGGGGCATCGTGAAGAAGCTCGGCGAGGTCGGCTTCCTCGGCCTCACCGTCGACGAGGAGTACGGCGGATCGGGCGGCGACCACCTGGCGTACTGCCTGGTCACGGAGGAGCTGGGCCGTGGCGACTCCTCGGTCCGCGGCATCGTGTCCGTCTCCCTCGGGCTGGTCGCGAAGTCGGTGGCGGCCTGGGGGAGCGAGGAGCAGAAGCGCCGCTGGCTGCCGGGGCTGACGTCCGGCGGGTACCTCGGCTGCTTCGGTCTGACCGAACCGGGCACCGGTTCCGACGCGGGCAACCTGACCACCCGGGCGGTGCGCGACGGCGACTGCTACGTCGTCAACGGCACCAAGACCTTCATCACGAACGGCACCTGGGCCGACGTCGTCCTTCTCTTCGCCCGCTCCACGGACGCACCCGGCCACAAAGGCGTCTCCGCCTTCCTGGTGCCCACCGACACCCCGGGCCTGACCCGCCGCGCCATCCACGGAAAGCTCGGCCTGCGCGGCCAGGCGACGGCCGAACTGGTCCTGACGGATGTCCGCGTCCCGGCCTCGGCGATGCTGGGCCCGGAGGGCAAGGGCTTCGCGGTCGCGATGTCGGCGCTCGCCAAAGGGCGGATGTCGGTGGCGGCGGGCTGCGTCGGCATAGCCCAGGCCGCGCTGGACGCGGCCGTCGGCTATGCCGGGGAACGCGAGCAGTTCGGCGTGCCCATCGCCCGCCACCAACTGGTCCAGGAGCTGATCAGCGACATCGCCGTCGACGTGGACGCGGCCCGGCTGCTGACCTGGCGGGTGGCCGACCTGATCGACCGCGGACTGCCGTTCGCCGTGGAGTCCTCCAAGGCCAAACTCTTCGCCTCCGAGGCGGCCGTCCGCGCCGCCGGCAACGCCCTTCAGGTCTTCGGCGGCTACGGCTACATCGACGAGTTCCCGGCGGGCAAACTGCTGCGCGACGCCCGGGTGATGACCCTCTACGAGGGCACCAGCCAGATCCAGAAGCTGCTCATCGGCCGGGCGCTGACGGGGGTTTCGGCGTTCTGAGCGCCGGGGGTGCCGACGAGTGCGGGGTGCCGGTGCGCCGCGGGCACCGATGCGTGAGCAGCCGTCTGAGTATCCGGACGGATGCGCCGTGCGCCGGGCGTGCCGAAGCTCGTCCCTATGAGCGACACACCGGTCAAGCAGCAGAGCACCACCGCGTTCTACGGCCAGGCCGTGGCCTCCTTCGCCGTGGCCCTGGCGGCGACCGCCGCCGGCATCTACCACCTGCGTACCGACGGCTGGGTGCGCGCCTTCCTCGGGGTCGCGGTCCTGTACCTGGTGACCTCCGCCTTCACCCTGGCGAAGGTGATCCGGGACCGCCAGGAGGCCGGGCGGATCGTCAGCCGGGTCGACCAGGCCCGGCTGGAAAAGCTGCTCGCCGAGCACGATCCCTTCGAGAAGCTCTGAGCGGGCACGCTAAGCGCTCGCTCATCCTCGGGCGGTATGGTGTAGCTCCTGTCACCGAGAGGGGCGAACGAGCGATGAGTACGGCGCAGGAGACGGCCGGCGGCGAGGCCGAGCCGTGGGACGAGGTCACCCCTGACGCGGCCCGGCGGCTGCTCGTCGCCGCCGTGGACGCCTTCGCCGAGCGGGGCTACCACGCGACGACGACCCGTGACATCGCGGGCCGTGCCGGCATGAGCCCGGCCGCGCTCTACATCCACTACAAGACCAAGGAAGAACTCCTCCACCGGATCAGCCGCATCGGCCACGACAAGGCGCTGGACATCCTGCGCACGGCCGCGCGGGGCCCGGGCAGCGCCACGGAGCGGCTGGCCGACGCGGTGAGTTCCTTCGTCCGCTGGCACGCCGGACGGCGGACCACCGCGCGGGTCGTGCAGTACGAACTGGACGCGCTCGGCCCGGACGCCCGCGCCGAGATCCTCGCGCTGCGCCGCCAGGTCGACGCCGAGGTGCGCGGGATCGTCCAGGACGGCGTGGCGTCCGGTGAGTTCGACGTCCTCGACGTGCACGGCACGACCCTCGCGGTGCTGTCCCTGTGCATCGACGTGGCCCGCTGGTTCAACGTGGACGGCCCCCGCACCCCCGAGGAGGTCGGCGCGCTCTACGCCGGCCTCGTGCTGCGGATGGTCGGGGCCGAGTAGGCCCCGGTCCGCCGGGCGGTGCCCGACGGCCGCGCCGGTCGCCGAGGTGCGGTCTCAGAGGTAGTAGCGGGAGACCGACTCCGCCACACAGACCGGCTTGTCGCCGCCCTCCCGCTCCACGGTGAAGACGACGGTCAGCTGGACACCGCCGGCGACGTCCTCGGCGCCGGTGATCCGCGCGGTGGCGCGCAGCCGGGACCCGACCGGGACGGGCGCGGGGAACCGCACCTTGTTGGTGCCGTAGTTGACGCCCATCGTCGCGCCGTCCACCCGGAGCAGCTGCGGGCTGAAGAGGGGCAGCAGCGACAGCGTCAGATACCCGTGCGCGATGGTGCCGCCGAACGGCCCGGCGGCGGCCTTCTCCGGGTCGACGTGGATCCACTGGTGGTCACCGGTGGCCTCCGCGAACAGGTCGATCCGCTTCTGGTCGACCTCCAGCCAGTCGGTGTGTCCCAGCTGCTCGCCCACGGCCGCCTTCAGCTCGTCGGCGGAGGTGAAGATCCTAGGTTCTGCCATGTTCCTCGTCCCGGCCTCTCCTGTTCGGCATCGCTCGCCTCTAAGCGACTGCTTAGTATGGTCGGGTCGGGGGACAATGTCAACGGCAGCGCCCGGCCGGAGCGGTGGGTAGGCTCTGCGGGGTGCCCCAGATCACGGAGAAGATCCATGAGTTGAGCGTCGGCCAGTTGTCCGCGCGCAGCGGCGCCGCCGTCTCGGCCCTGCACTTCTACGAGTCCAAGGGGCTCATCAGCAGCCGCCGGACCGCCGGCAACCAGCGCCGCTACACCCGTGACACCCTGCGCCGCGTCGCCTTCGTCCGGGCCGCCCAGCGGGTCGGCATCCCGCTGGCCACGATCCGCCAGGCCCTCGCCGAACTCCCCGAGGAACGCACCCCGACCCGCGAGGACTGGGCCCGGCTCTCGCAGGCGTGGCGCTCCGAGCTGGACGAGCGGATCAGCCAGCTGAACCGGCTCCGCGACCGCCTCACCGAGTGCATCGGCTGCGGCTGCCTCTCGCTGGAGGGCTGCGTCCTGTCGAACCCGGACGACGCGTTCGGCGCCCGCGGCTCCGGGTCCCGTCTGATGGCGGAACGCGAGCGCTGAGCAGGGAGCGCGGGGTGCTGAGCGCTGCGCGGGCCGTGGCCGCCATCTGGCCCGTGCGCCACGACGGCGCCGTGACCGCTCGCTCCCGGCGGCGCGGGCGTGACTGCCTGCTCCCGGGCAATCATCCGCCCCGGGCCCGGCTGCGGCGGTACTCGGTGAGGCCGGCCCTGACCAACTCGGCGTCGCAGCGGGCCGGTTGTCCGTCAGGCAGCAGCAGGGTGTCCTCCAGGCCGATGCGCGTGGCCGGCCCCAGCCGTCCGGCCGACCGCAGCACCGGCCATACGCCCAGGTCCGCCGCTCCGGCCGCGGCCGCCTCGGCCGCGGAGCGCGCGATCGCCTCCCGGGGCAGCGGCACACCCGCACCGTCGGCACTCCCGCGCCGCCCGTTGAGACGCACCTGCACCATGCCTCGAAGATGCCGGTCGGCACCGGCGGAGTCTCCTCACAGTCGCGTCGACACCGTGATGTCCCGACGAACCGACCGGAAAAGCCCGCCGGGAATGAGGCTTGGCGCATTACATGAGAACAAACAGAAGAGTTTGGTGAATTGGAGTGGAATGAGCTGAATGTTCAGAAATGGGCCTGACATAAAGGTGTGGACAGGACAAGGTGGTTCGGGTCGGGCCGGGACAGGGGGTGCGGCATCCCCGGCGCACCCCCGGTCGGTCAGGCCGACATGAGCAGCCGCCCGCGCCGCGCGTACGCCAGCGCCTCGGGCGTGAGCACGGGTCGCGGTACGAGAATCCCGCATTCCGTGCAGACCGGGCCGGATGAGGGTTCGTGGTCGAGGTCGTACTTCCAGACGAGGCGTTCTCCTGCGCACACCGGGCAGCTCGATCCCGGCGCGCGGTTCAGTGCGGCGATCAGCCGCCGCAGTACTTCGGCCAGTGGTTCACGGGGGTGGACCCGCGGGTCGTCGCACCAGGCGACCCCGAATCCGCCCCAGGTCAGCCGGTGCCAGTCGTCCACGCTGCCCGGCCGGCGCAGCCCGTCCTGCTTCTCCCTCCTGCGGCGCTGGGCGAACTCCCCCTCGTAGCCCAGCCAGACCGCGCGTGCCTCTTCCAGCTCCTCCAGCGCGGCCACCAGACGCGCCGGATCGGGAGATCGGTCCTCCGGGTCGAACCCGGCCCGCGAGCACAGATGGTCCCACGTCGCTCTGTGCCCATAAGGGGCGAAACGCTCAAGGCACTTGCGGAGCGAGTAGCGCCGCAGCGCCAGGTCGCACCGCGGGTCGCCCACCTGTCTCGCCAGACTCCGGAAACCAGCCATCGCTCTGCACCTCCGTCACACCTGCACCTGTTTTTCGGTCGTTTCGGCGTCGTGGTCGGAACTCGCGCGACGTCGCCGAATAGACGTACCGATGCGCGATTCGGCTCCATCCGATTTCCGATGCCCGCCATAAGGCGCCCCCGCTTGACGGCGGACAACGGCTGCGGCGACTCCGAAAAGTGACGCATGTTCATCTTCACTCTCGGGGATACCGGCGGTAACGTCCGGCCAACCCCCGTCGGTAGGAGCTGCCATGGCACGGCGCACCCCACACAACGTGTTGTTCGACAAACTGAGAACTCCCGGCAGACGCGCCGGGTTCCTGAAGACGGCGTCCGTATGTGCTCTGATCGCAGGTCTGCTCTCCCCGCTCACCCAGCAGGTGGCGGCGGCGGAGCCGGCGGCGACCCGGGCGGCGGCCGCCAACGACTACTGCGGCGGACAGTGTTCCGACATCCTCCCGCCCGGCCAGAACGGCAACGCGACCCTCGCGCAGATCCTGCTCAACCAGGCATTCGGCACCCAGCCCGACCACGCCGAGGACCAGCTCGGCCCCTACGCCAACCTGGCCACGGGCTACTCCGGGCTCACCGACGCGAAGATCAACACCTTCTTCAACGACGCGTCGTTCGGGGTCGCCGCCGACCAGGTCGCCTCCAGCGAGAAGCCGGCCGGCCGCACCGACGTGACGATCGTCCGGGACAAGAAGACCGGCGTACCGCACATCACCGGCACCACCCGCTACGGCACCGAGTTCGGAGCCGGCTACGCGGCCGCTCAGGACCGGCTGTGGCTGATGGACCTCTTCCGCCATGTCGGCCGCGGCCAGTTGACCTCCTTCGCGGGCGGCGCCGCCGCCAACCAGGGCCTTGAGCAGCAGTTCTACCGCAGCGCCCCCTACACGGAGGCGGACCTACAGGCCCAGATCGACAGCGCCGTCGCCCAGAACGGCGCCCGCGGGCAGCAGGCCCTCGATGATGTCAACGCCTACATCGCCGGTATCAACGCCTACATCGACGCCTCCGACAGCGGCCGCTACTTCCCCGGCGAGTACGTGCTGACCGGCCACAAGGACGCGATCACCAACGCCGGCACCATCGACCACTTCAAGGTCACCGACCTGGTGGCGCTCGCCTCCGTCGTCGGCTCGCTGTTCGGCGCCGGCGGCGGCGGCGAGGTCGGCAACGCGCTCTCCCTGATGGCCGCCCAGTCCAAGTTCGGCGTCGAGGAGGGCACCCGGGTCTGGGAGTCCTTCCGCGAGCGCAACGACCCCGAGGCCGTCCTCACCGTGCACAACGGCGAGAGTTTCCCGTACGCCACCAAGCCCGCCGACGCGAAGGGCGAGGCCCTGCCCGACGCGGGCTCGGCCGTCCAGGAACCGCTGGTCTACGACCGCACCGGCAGCGCCGCCTCCGCGAGCGCCGAAGGCACCTCGGCCAAGGCCGCCGACACGGTGCTCGGTTCCGCCCGGCGCGGCATGTCCAACGCGCTGGTGGTGAGCGGCAAGCACACGGCGAGCGGAAAGCCGATAGCCGTCTTCGGACCGCAGACCGGCTACTTCGCGCCCCAGCTGCTCATGCTCCAGGAGATCCAGGGCCCCGGCATCAGCGCCCGCGGCGCCTCCTTCGCGGGTCTGAGCATGTACGTCGAACTGGGCCGCGGCCAGGACTACGTGTGGAGCGCCACGACCTCGGGCCAGGACATCATCGACAGCTACGCCGTCGAACTCTGCCAGGACGACTACCACTACCTGTACCACGGCACCTGTACCGCGATGGAGAAGATCGAGCAGAAGAACTCCTGGACGCCGACCGTCGCCGACGGCACCGCGGCCGGGTCGTACACGATGCGGGTCTGGCGCACGAAGTACGGACCCGTCGAGTACCGGGCGACCGTCGGCGGCAAGAAGGTCGCCTACACCAGCCTGCGCTCCTCCTACCAGCACGAAGTCGACTCGATCATCGGCTTCCAGATGCTGAACGACCCGGACTACGTGAAGGGCCCGGCGGACTTCCAGGCCGCGGCGCAGCACATCAACTACACCTTCAACTGGTTCTACGCCGACGCGCAGCACACCGCGTACTACAACAGCGGCAGCAACCCGGTGCGGGCGAGCGGTGTGGACGGCGAGTTCCCGGTGTGGGCGCAGCCCGCGTACGAGTGGCGGGGCTGGAACCCGGCGGGCAACACCGCCGACTACACACCGCCCGCCCAGCACCCCAACTCCGTCGACCAGGACTACTACATCTCCTGGAACAACAAGCAGGCCAAGGACTACGCGGCGGCCTCCTGGGGCGAGGGCTCGGTGCACCGCGGCAACCTCCTCGACGACCGGGTGAAGAAACTGGTCCAGGCCGGCGGGGTCACCCGTGCGTCGCTGGTGAAGGCGATGGCGGACGCGGCGCTCGCCGATCTGCGCGCCGAGGACGTGCTGCCCGACCTGCTGAAGGTGATCAACAGCTCGCCGGTCACGGACTCCACGGCCGCGGCGGCGGTGAGCAGCCTCCAGACGTGGCTGACGGCGGGCGCCAAGCGCACCGAGACGTCCGCGGGTTCGAAGACGTACGCGAACACCGACGCCGTCCGGATCCTGGACGCCTGGTGGCCACTGCTGGCGAAGGCCGAGTTCGAACCCGGTCTGGGCAGCGACCTGTACACCGCGTTCACGAACAACCTGTCGGTGGACGAGGCGCCGTCGGCCGGGCACGGCCCGACCGGATCGCACGCGGGCAGCTCCTTCCAGTACGGCTGGTGGAGCTATGTCGACAAGGACATCCGCGCGGTGCTCGGTGAGCCCGTGCAGGGGCCGCTCGCCCAGAGGTACTGCGGCGGCGGCAGCCTCAGCGCCTGCCGGGACGCCCTGATCAGCACGCTCAAGCAGGCGGCCGGCCTGCCCGCGGCCCAGGTCTACCCGGGCGACGACCTGTGCTCGGCGGGCGACCAGTGGTGCGCCGACTCGATCAACCAGCGCACCCTGGGCGGCATCAAGCACGGCACCATCAGCTGGCAGAACCGTCCGACCTACCAGCAGGTGGTGGAGTTCACCTCGCACCGGTGATCCGACGGTGACAGCGACGGCGGCGGGGCGCGGGGCGCGGGCCCCCCCCCGGGCCCCCCGGCCCCGCCCCCCCCGGGGGGGCGCGGGGGGGGGGGGCGCCCCCCGCCCCCCCCCCCGGGGCCCGCCCGGGACCCGGGGGCCGGCGGGGACCGC